>CAJWUS010000063.1 GCA_913047525.1 uncultured Flavobacteriales bacterium
GAATAGCATTTTTAGATTATTCCTAAAATTAAGGTGTGTTTTAAAAGGGGAGCCAGCATCAAGCGTACCACCACCTACATGATATATTACTGAGCTTGGCTCTACCATTATTTTGTATCCTTTATTTTTCAACCTCCAACAAAGGTCAATTTCCTCTTGGTGGGCAAAAAACTCTTCATCAAAACCCCCAACTTCCCAAAATGCTTCTGTCTTTAGAAAAATACAAGCACCAGTTGCCCAAAATACTTCAATAGCATCATTGTATTGTCCACAGTCTTCTTCCAGACAATCAAAAATTCTTCCTCTGCAAAAAGGATAGCCAAACCTATCAATAAAACCTCCGGATGCCCCAGAATATTCAAATTTATCTCTGTTGTTATAATCTAGTAATTTTGGCTGGCATGCTGCAATATTTTTATCACTATCCATTAAATCAATAATGGGTGCTATCCAGTTTCCACTCACTTCCACATCCGAATTGAGTAATACATAATATTCCGCATGAATCTGATTTAATGCTTTATTATAGCCCCCCGCAAATCCTAAATTCTCTTTATTATTTACTATCCTAATAGCTGGGAAATTCTCAGATAAAAACGATATAGAGTCGTCTGTAGAGCCATTATCGGCAACAATAATTTCTACATCACTACCGTACTGAACAACAGTCGGTAATAATTTTTCTAACCAATCCTTTCCATTCCAATTAAGGATTATAACTGCCGTTTTTATTTTTCTTTTTTGTGTTTCCATCTTCTATGTGTCCACAACCAATATTGTGGCAAGTTTATTATATCTTTTTCTATTCTTTTTGTAAAATCTTCTGTTATTTTTCCATAAGGCTCAGTAGTGGGTGTTTCCGTAATTAAGGAATACTTTACCTCATAATGTCCTCTTTTTACTTTGCTAATACTTACATAAACTACTGGCCAATCATATTCTTTTGCATATTTCTCTACTCCAAATAGAACAGCAGTATCTTGGTTTAGAAATTCCATCCAATAGGATCTTCTGGGATTTGATGGGTTTTGGTCCGAACCAAAAACAATTGCTTTTGCTTTTGTTTTTTTCTCAAACGACCTTTTTGTTTGTTTCATAGAAATTAAATGCATGCCATATCTTGATCTGGATTCTGAAATTTTCTGATTAAAAAATGCATTGCTAAGTGGCTTGTAAATCCCTATGCATTTATGATTGGAATACATGGCAAATGCTTGTGCGCATATTTCCCAATTGTTGTAATGCCCTCCAACAAAAATGATACTTTGTCCTTTATCAGCATATTGATTGCTGAACTCAGGATTTTTTACTACCAATCTTTTTCTCAGTTGTTCTTCTGAGATGGTAAATCCTTTTACCCCCTCCATAATAATATCGCAAAAATGCTTGTAAAAAGCAGACATAATAACTCTTAACTCTTTATCTGTTTTATCAAGGAAAGAATTTTTAAGATTAGTAAAAACTACCTCCTTTCTGTATCCAATTATTCTGTAAGAAATAAAAAATAAAAGATCGGAAATTAAATACAGTACTGGATAGGGAAGTAGGGATATTGGTGTCAGAAAGAGGTAGTAGAAAACCTTTGTAATCATATTGGCAAATATATGTATTCTATCTTGGGTTGATGTAATTATTGATAAAATCATCCCCAAAAGTAGCGTTGTTATTTTGCTGTAAACGATCGTTCCACTGCTGATTGCTTACTTCCCCTTCTACATTGGAATAGGAAAGCCTATAATCCTGAATACCCAAATGCTCATTTACAAAAACGAATTTACAGTCCGATTGCGTTTTTAATTTGTAATAATGCCAAATTTCATAAGGCAGATTTGCAGAAGAATTATCTACTTTGTGCCGACTATTTGGTGCGCCATATTGAAGAAAAACTCTTCCTCTATCGGTTTTATAGCCATCAATTCTTGCATTTTGGAATTCCTTATTAACCGTTTCTACAACTGTTAGGTATTTTTTCCATTTCTCCTCTGGATTAAAAGGACTTCTTCCTTCCCAAAAGTTTAAAAAGAACTTCTGCATCAAAAGTAAATCATTGTATCTTTTTTGGTTTTCAGCAAATGTATTTTCCAAAATTGTTGAAATAGGATAGAGGTAGTCGATATACAAAAGCATACTATCTATACTTGTAATTTGCTCTGCAAAAGTGCCTGCAATATCCACACTGCTAATATCATTCATACTCTTGTCATGCTTTGGACTGCTTCTTTGGAAAAACAACTTTTTCTGTAGAATGGAATTGTTTTCCACATCTTTAATTTCACAAACCAAATTATAATTTCCGGTTGGTAATCTTTCAATTGGGAATGACAATAAACTAGTCTGAATCTCTTTGATATCCATTCTTTTCGATTTTGTAAAATAAAATAACGAAACATTGGTTTCGAAAGTCTCAATGTATGTATTTAACAAATATCGGTTAGCAGAAGGGAAACGCTTATCAGTATTATAAATTTCAAAATAAAAAGATAGTATATTTTCAGTGGGAGGAAAGAAATTAGAAACATAAGGGGTAAGGTCATAACCGCTTTTGGAAAGCTTATTTTTATTTATGGTTTTTGTATATTTTTCAATTAGGGTAATATCAGAAAATGCTAATTTATTTTCTTCAAATTCCATTGTTATTTGCTCTTTATGTTCTAAAACCTCACTGGAAGAATGTATATCTTTTACTTTTATACTAAGTGAATATTGTCCGTTTGGAATAGCAATTCTGTGCTGATCGATAAAAAGGAGATTATTAAAAATGCTATCCTTAAAATAAGGACTTTTCAGCAAGTAATGGTCATTATAAATCAAATTACCATCTTCTAATATTTCAATATAGATATCTAACTCTCCATAATATTTATTGTTTTCATCTTCTATCAAATGCACAGAATTGACATCAAAAGAAAGGTAGGTTTCAATATAGCTTTTGTTCTCAGGGCTATTGAAGTTGGCAGTATACAAAGATGCTTTGAGTGTTTGTGCTTCTGAAATAGCAGAAATACCATAAAGAATAAAAAATATAATTACTTTAAATTTCATCTTGCTAAACTAACAAAATTAGATGAATTATATTGCAGATAAAATTAAAGGAAGAATAGATTTTCAGATTGCTAAATATTTCTATTTTTGCTCCACTTTTGGAGAGATGGCAGAGTGGTCGAATGCACTGGTCTTGAAAACCAGCGTACAGCAATGTACCGGGGGTTCGAATCCCTCTCTCTCCGCAAAAGAAAAGCCCTATCAAATGATAGGGCTTTTTGTGATCGCGACAGGATTCGAACCTGTGACCGTCTGCTTAGAAGGCAGATGCTCTATCCAGCTGAGCTACTCGACCATTTTTAAATTGGGCTGCAAATTTAGTATTTTTTAGTTCAGATAAAATACTTTTATAAAGTAAAATTCTATTTGTTGAGATGTGCCATTTTTATAGCAGTAATAGCCGCTTCGACCCCTTTGTTCCCATGCTTTCCTCCCGACCTATTTTTTGCTTGCTGTAAATTATTATCTGTCAGAACTCCAAAAACAACAGGAATATTTAATGCAATATTCAAATCTTTTATTCCAATAGAAACCGCATTGCACACAAAATCAAAATGCTTTGTTTCCCCTTGAACAATACTTCCTAAACATATAATGACATCTACTTTCTTTTTTGCCATTATTTTAGCACCATAAATAAGCTCAAAACTCCCAGGAACATCCATTGTTATAATATCCATACTTGAAGCACCACAATCCATTAATGTATCCTTGCTGCCTTTTAGTAAGTTAGAAGTGATCTCTTTATTCCAAGCAGAAACCACTATACCAAAACGTATTTTTTTTGCAGAAGGAACATCTGCTTTATTATAAAGGGAAAGATTATTATTTTGAGTTGCCATTTTGGCTTTTAACGATTGCTAGCTCTTACAATGTATTTTTCAATATCTTGTGCTATCTGCGATTTGCTATAATCCTGTTTTATCTGATTATAAATCTTCAACGCATCTTCAAACTCTTCATCCATCTCTAAAACAATAGCTTGTTTCATCAAATATCTTGGGGTAGTGAAATCATTACTGGCATTATCAGCCGCTTTTTCATAATATTTTAGCGCGCTACTATTATCCTCTAATTCTAAATAAGCATCTCCAATACATCCTAATGCCAGAGTTGATAAAATAATATCATCTGAGGAAAAATCGCTTAAATATTCAATGGCGTCCTCAGACTGTGCTGTATGCAAATAACATAATCCAGCATAATAATTTGCTAAATTGCCCGCATTAGTCAAGCTGTATTCATCCGCAATATCCAAGAATCCTAAGTACTGTCCATCACCATTTAGTGCTAGGTTAAAAGAATCTTTTTCAAAATATATTTCTGCCATATACATATCAGCATGCGCTTCTTGTTCTAGTGGCTCTAAATAAAAATTAGTAAAGCCAAGGTATATTGCAACAATTGCAACAATTGCTCCAGCTATTACAGTCAAACTTTTCTGATTATCCTCAATGTATTGTTCGGTCTTAGTTAATGTTTCTTCAATCTGTGCGAATTGCTTATCTGTTTTATCTGTTTGTTTCGCCATATTCTTCTATTTTTGAAGTGCAAAAATAAGTTTTTTTTAAATTATTTCGCATTAAAGTAAAGAGAATAATAAAAGATAGTTATTTTTATAAAAAATAAGAACTATTGTATCTGAAAAAATTATCATTATTAAATTTTAAAAACCATAGTGAAAGTAATTTTCAGTTTGGAAAAAAGGTAAATTGTTTTGTAGGTGATAATGGCTCCGGGAAAACAAATATTCTGGATGCCATACATTATTTATCCCTGAGCAAAAGTTATTTTAATAAGATGGATGTGCAAAACATAAAGTTTACTGAAGATTTCTTTATCCTTAAAGGAGTATTTATTAAAGCAAATGAACAATCAGAAATTCAGTGTAATTTGCAAAAAGGAGAACAAAAGACACTCAAATGCAATGGCAAAAGATACAAACGATTCTCTGATCATATAGGTGGATTCCCAATAGTAGTTATTTCGCCAACTGACAGCAATATTATACTTGATGGATCTGAAATTAGAAGAAGATACATTGATAGTAGCATTGCTCAATACAATCGCAAATACTTAAAAAGTCTTATTGATTACAACAAGACCCTCAAACAAAGAAACACCTTACTTAAAAGTTTTGCTGAAAAACAATATTTTGACAGTTTAACATTAGAAACTTTTGATAATCAGCTAATAGCATTCGGAACAACTATCTTTAAAGAAAGGACTCATTTTTTAGAACTATTGATAAGTGTTTTTAAGAGATATTATGCGCTAATTGCTAACCAGAGGGAAGTGGTTGATATAAAATATTCTTCTCAGTTAAACAAAAATGATTTTGCGCAGGCACTAAAAAACTCATTAAGTAAAGATAGAATGAGTCAATATACCAATGTAGGGGTTCATAAGGATGATATTATTTTTGAAATGGATAATCATCCTATTAAAAAGATTGGCTCACAAGGGCAGCAAAAGTCTTTTTTAATCTCCCTAAAATTAGCGCAATTTGATTTTATGGAAAAGCAGCTAGGAGTTAAGCCTATATTATTATTAGATGATATATTTGATAAATTAGATGAAAAAAGAGTGGAGAAAATTATTTCTTTTGCTCGTGAAGGGTTCTTTGGACAAGTATTTATTACGGATACGAACAGGGATCAAATAGAAAAAATATTAAATACTTCAAGAATTAAATATGAGATGTTTAAAATTGAAAATGGAGGAGTTGTAAATTGAGAAAATCGAACCAACAATCTATCAGGGCTGTAATCAAAAGGTTACTAAAAAATCAGAAACTAGAAGGAAGATTAAAAGAGCTAGATGTACTTAATAACTGTGAAGAAGTTTTAGGAAAAAACCTAATGAAATATATTAGCAACTTGTCTTTTAGAGATGGGATCTTAGTTATAAAAATAAAATCTGCTGTTGTTCGTAACGAATTATCTTATCAGAAGAATGAAATACTAAAGAAGATAAATCAAAAAACAGCTAAAGAGATTGTGAAAGAAATAATATTAAAATAATCACACTTTTGGTGGCTATTTCTAATTAAAACTGTTCCTCTATATTAAAATGGAAATCAGATTCAAGTTGTGCATTTTCATCAGAATCAGAACCGTGCACCGCATTTTTGGATTTACTTTCAGCAAAAAGTTTTCGAATTGTTCCATCCTCAGCATCAGCAGGATCTGTTGCTCCTATTAGAGTTCTAAAATCGGTAACCGCATCCTCTTTTTCTAAAATTACCGCTACAATTGGTCCTGAACTCATATAATCGACCAATTCGCCATAAAAAGGTCTTTCTTTATGAACTTCATAAAACAAGCCTGCTCTTGCAGTGCTTAGTTGTACTTTTTTCAATGCTACGATTCTAAATCCATTTTCTTCAATCATTTTAAGAATTGATCCTGTATTGCCTTGCTCAACTGCTTCTGGCTTTACCATTGTGAATGTTCTGTTTCCCATTTCTATTTTTATTAAAATTAGTAAACGGCTGCAAAACTATGAAAATTAACATTCGTAGGATGTTTTTTATTCTTATTTTTGCGCCCCTATGCAAGAAAAAATAAACGCATTAAAGCAACTTCTTTCTGAAAATAAAAATATTCTAATTACAGTGCACAGAGGGCCTGATGGAGATGCTATGGGTTCAGCACTTGGGTTTTATAATGTTTTGGTTCAGTTAGGGTATAATGTGAATGTAATTACACCTAATGATTACGCTTCCTTTTTACATTGGATGCCAGGAAACGATAAAGTAATTGTTTTTACACAAGAGGAGAAAAGAACAATTGAAATTACTGAAAAAGCAGATTTGATTTTCTTGCTTGATTTTGGGCAAATTGCTAGATTAGATTCTTATGCAAATACGGTTCAAAATGCTACTGCGAAAAAAGTAATGATTGACCATCATCAGCAGCCAGATGAAAGTATTTCTGATATTCTTTTTTCTGATGTTACAGCTTGTGCTACTGCACAAATTGTTTTTGAAATAATAGATTCTCTAGATTGGAAACATCTAATTAATAAAGAGGTAGCCGAATGTTTGTATGCTGGGATCATGACCGATACTGGTTCATTTAAATATTCTTCCACAACAGAGAAGACACATCATATTATTGCTGAACTTATTGGAAAAGGGGCTAATAATTCAAAAATCCATGATTTGGTTTATGATAATTTTTCAGAAAATAGAGTAAAGCTTTTGGGTTATTGCTTGTATCAGAAATTATTACTTTTCAAAGAAAATAATTCTGCAATAATCTCGTTAACGGCAGAGGAATTAGAACGATTTAATTTTCAAAAAGGAGATACAGAAGGGGTCGTAAATTATGCTCTTACCATTGAAGATGTTATATTTGCCGTTTTTATTGCGGAAAAAGAAGGAATGGTAAAACTTTCTTTACGCTCGAAAGGAGATTTCAAGGTAAATGAGATTGCTAAAAAATATTTCAATGGAGGAGGGCATATGAATGCGGCAGGAGGAATTTCAGATGTATCGGTAGAAAAAACAATAGAGATTTTAAAGAAAATTTTTAAAGAATATAAAACACAATTAAATAACACAAAACTTTAGAATAATGAAGAGAATACTTTTAACACTTGCAATTATTGCAGGATTAACTTTAACAACAAAATCACAAACAACAGACGGTATGTATGC
>CAJWUS010000064.1 GCA_913047525.1 uncultured Flavobacteriales bacterium
TATTTGTATCGTTAGGCAACACAATCTCAGTAAGAGTTGCTCTACTTTCTTTTGGAGTTTTTACTTGCATTTTAGTTGGTAAGTAGCCAAGCTGATTGGTTGGCAATTCGTATTTCTTTCAAGATTAAAAGTGCTTCTTCTTTGCTAGTATAGCTATTATAAGCAACACGATTTAAATGACCATGTTTAACAATAGAAGCATTATAATTCCAGCTTTTTAGTTTTCGTAATAATTTATCAGCATTTTTCCTTTCAGCAAAAGCCCCAGCAATAATATAATATGTGTGTTGCTCTTTTATTATTGGGGTAATTATTTCTTCTTTTGGTACAATCACCTCCACTTTTTCTTCTAATACTATTTCTACAATTGGACTTTCTATTTTTGTTTTAGTAGGATTATCTACTACAATTTCAGTTATATTATTTGCAAAAGGATTCAAATTTGCCATTTGCGAGTACACCTTATTGATATTTTCCTCTTGTGTAATTCCAATTAGAGATAGAGCAATAAGAGGAATAAGAACAGCTGCTGCCCTTCTGATAGTTTTTCCGAAATCTTTTTGCCTAATTGATTTTAAAATCACCTCTTTATCTTGGCTGATAGTGTGTTCTACCTTTTTGGCTTTATGATTGGCTTGCATGCCGAAAGATGCTAAGTTATAGTTGTAATTTTTGTTTTGCTGAAAAGAAATATTCCCTTCTCTTCCCTTTGTAAAAGTGCCAATTTTATTGATTTTGAAAGCGCTTCTTACTGTCAATTCATTATTAATATTTTTGATAAAATCTTCAATAATACTACTGACTTCTGATAAATCAATCCCTTCCATTTTGGCAATATGGGTTACCAAAAGGCCATCATTTTCTACTAAGTTTTTATTAAAAAGGAGCTGTTTGTATGGCGGATATATGATTCCTGAAATAGGATGGATGAAAGCCGATTTTTTGTTGCCGACAAACCCCCCAAAATCTGGGATGACTACACAATCGTGCAAATAAAGTAAATCGGAAATATGGTGTTCTATCGGTTGGTTCATTTTCAAATGCTAAATTACTTAAAAAATAATTAAAATTTCAAATTTTCAATATCTTTTGGAACATCCACTGATTGGCTCTCCAATGTCGTTATTTCTACTTTTATTTTGTAGTTGTTATCTAGCCAGCGCAATTGCTCTAATTTTTCAGTAATTTCATTTTTAGTTGGATTTAACTTGCAAAGTTTTTCTAAAATAGCAGCACGATAGCCGTAAATTCCAATGTGTTTGTAGAATTTATTATGTATAAACCATCTTTCAACATCAAAGGTTTTAGGTTCGGGGATTGGCAATCGACTAAAATTTAATGCAAAATTCTTTTCATCAAAAACTACTTTTACTGTGTTTTCGCCTATTAGCTCATTAGCATTTTTAATACTCTTAACAAGTGTGGCAATGCCAGTATTTTTATCTGTAAAACAGTTAGCAACTTGCGTGATTTGCTCTGGATTTATAAATGGCTCATCCCCTTGAATATTAATAATGATATCAAATTCTTTTTTTAAGTCTTTATAAAGTGCATTACATCTTTCTGTGCCAGAATTATGCTTGCCAGTCATTTTTACATTTCCTCCAAATGTTTCTACAGCATCAAAAATTCTATCATCATCAGTGGCTACAAAAACAGCAGAAAGCAAATCGCATTTTTTAGCTTGCTCATACACTCTTTGTATCATGCTTTTCCCAGCAACATCTGCAAGGGGTTTACCAGGGAAACGGCTAGAATTGTAACGGGCAGGAATAATTCCTAAAATTTTCATTTCTTAAATTTTCATGCTCAGTTGTATGGCATATGTTCTTGGGCTTTTCATGTCTGCAGGGCGCGACATATACTCTCGGTTGAGCAAATTATTTACAATAATTCCCATCCTCAAATTTTTAGTCAGCTGATAAGCAATTCGGCTATCAATAATGAAATCTCCCCTTTTGAATTTTTCCCGTGCTTCAATAATACCTGGAACAAAATAAGAAAACTCTTCAGATGCAAATATTTTATCTACATTTCGCATAAAATCGTTAAATCTAAAACTTGCCCCCAAAGTAATTTTCTTATACACTATTTCGGCATCTAATTTTGCAATATGTCTATATCTATATTTCAAAATTGAAGAATCGGAACTACTACTATTGTATGTAATCAATACTGTATCAGACCCAATTATATTTGTAAAATATGGTTCGTCAGGAGTTAATGAAATAGGATTTAAATAAGTATAACCAGCAAGGATATTGATTTTTAAATCTTTTGTTATTTCTCCAGAGCTACTAATGCTACACTCAATCCCACTTATTTGTGTCTCCCCAACATTTACAGATTTAAATCCAAGTCCTTCATCTGAGTTTAATGGATTTTTCCAATAACCAAAACTAAATTCCATCATATCATTATATCGCATCAAAAAAGCGGCAACATCCAAATAGCCCATCCATTTCCCAATTTTAACCCCTTGTTTTATGCCAACTTCTGCACTCCATCCACTTTCTGCTTTTAACTCAGGATTTGGATATACAAACATCTCAGGAACAACTTCTGTGGATATAAATAATTCAGCCATGGATGGAAATCGAAAACCTTGCCCCCAAGAAGTTCTAAGATAAGTTTCTTCCCCCACTTTATAATTTGCTCCTGCCCTAAAAACGGGTTTACTTGCCTCAAAGAAATTAATAGAATCTCCTGCTATCAAATATTTTTCTTCAGAAGATATGCTAAAATATTCAAAACGAGCCCCAAAGGATAGATTCAAACGGTTCCATTTTTTGTCAATTTGGGTATAAACAGAATGGTTTGTTCTATTGTTATTGCCATTAAACAAATCAGAGCGAGCTAAAACCATTTCATTGGTTGTTCCAGTGGTTATTCTCAAATTCCGCTTTTCTAAATTTTTCTGCCACTGATAATCGGTATAATAAATTTCAGATTCATTATCCTGTCCGGCATCAGTACCTTTTGTGCTATTATCGTTTATTACCATTAAATAACGCGTACGCAAAGAATGCCGATTATTTCCTTTACCATAGGAAATAAAAGGATCCACATTGTAAGTATCTCCATTAGTTGTAGTTATCTCATGGTTTAAAGGAATGTAGGCCTCATCATAGCCATTCCAAATAATTGCACTTCCAGAGGATTGAAAAAGGAAATTTCCATTAATACCATAGCTGAGGCCCTTTATTTTTCTGTTTTTATATTTTAATCCAAAATTAAATCTTTTTCTATCAGTAATCTCTCCTTCTCTGTAGCCGTCATCTTTAAAAATATTCCCACCTAATATCAAATCTAGACTCTTTAATTTCATGGCATGCAAAAATTCAACACCCTTAAATGCCCTTCTTTTATCGCCATTCCAATTTATCTCCTCTCTTTTAGGCTTATCAATTAAACCAAAATGCATATTTACCTTTGTGTATCCGGGTAAAACTTTAGAGACTAAAGAAGTTGTGTTCTTATCAATGTCTTTTTGTGAAGGGAAAGCAGTTCGGATATTGATTACCCCATTTAAGGCAGAAGACCCATAAAGTGCGGAAGAGGCTCCTTTTATTACTTCTACTTGATGTATGTTTTCGGTGGCAATCAATTTCCATTGCACTTGCCCAGCATCCCCCGAAATAAGTGGCATATCATCCACCATTACTAATACTCTAGATCCAGCTCCATAACTCCAACCGCTACCTCCTCTAATATTTGCTTGTCCATCAGTTATGTTTACTCCAGGAACCTGATCTAATGCAGTTTGTATATCGGTCGTATTTTTATTCTCAATAAGGGAAGGCTTTAGCACTTCCATAGATACGGTAATTTCTTCTAAGTTTTGCTCAAATTTCCCAGCAGAAACCACCACTGTGCTTAGTTGTTCGCTTGCTGTTTTTAGCTTAATATCAATTGTTTTCTGTTCTCCATTTTTGAGTGTAATGTCTTTTATAACATCTTTATAACCAATATATCGATAAGTAATTTGATGTGCTCCCTCCTCTAGTTTTAAAGAATACTTACCGAAAATATCAGTTGCAGTTCCCTTCCCGTCTTGTGTAATAATATTTACGCCAATTAATTTTTCATATGTAGCATCATCAGCTACAATTCCTAAAATAGTTTGCGCATGAGTTACTGAAAACACATAAAACGTTAGTAGTAATAAAGTATATATTTTTCTCATATATTTACCAAAAAAGTTTCTGCAAGATAAAAAAAAACACAAAACCTTAAATGAGTGAAGAAAAAAAATATCAAATTGCAGTGTCCTTAATTTCAGGAGTGGGAGATGTAATAGGTAAAAAACTGATTGCCTATTGTGGTAGTGCGGAAGCGGTGTTTTCGGAAGGTGTAAAAGCACTAAATAAAATACCAGGGATAGGAAGTAAGCTGTCAAAAATAATTAAAGAATCTGATACTTTGGATAGGGCAGAGCAGGAGTTGACGTTTATGGAAAAGCAAGGGGTGAAGATGGTGTTTTATGCCGATAAAAATTATCCTTATCGCTTGAAACAATGTGATGATGGACCACTTATACTATATTATAAGGGTGAGAATAATTTTAATGCTGATAAAATTATCAGCATAGTTGGTACAAGAACAGCCAGCACAGAAGGGAAGATTTTTTGTGATAAAATGATAAAGCAATTGGCACAGTTCAATACCATTATTGTAAGCGGCTTGGCTTACGGTATTGATATTTGCGCCCACAAAGCAGCACTAAAATATGGATTGCCAACTTGGGCAGTCTTTGCCCATGGTCATGATATAATTTATCCTAGTTCGCACACTAATGTTGCTAATGAGATCCTTAATAGCGGAGCATTGCTTTCCGACTATATAAGCAAAACAAAGCCAGAAAGGCAAAATTTTCCTTCTCGCAACAGAATTATTGCTGGCCTTTCGGATGCTACTATTGTAATTGAAAGTGCTAACAGAGGCGGCTCATTAATCACTGCAAATATTGCTAATTCCTATAACAGAGAAGTATTTGCCATGCCTGGGAAACCCAAAGATGAGAAATCGGCAGGTTGTAATTATTTAATTAAAACCCAAAGAGCAGTTTTGCTTGAAAGTATAGATGATATTATTCGCGAGCTTAATTGGGATGCAAAAACCAAACAAAATAATGTGCGTCAAAAGTTATTAATCGAATTATCAAATGATGAAAGGCGATTACTAAATATTTTATCGGATGAAGTGGTGCATATTGATAGTATTATTAGTACTATCGCTTGGTCTTCATCAAAAGTAGCTCAAATGTTACTTCAATTAGAGTTTAAAGGAGTAATTATGGTGTTGCCCGGAAAGATGTATAAAAAGGTGGAGTAAGCAGCATCTTATTTTTATTAAAAAAAACATCTACTTTATAAAAACTATTTACTTTTGCCGAAAATGTAGTAAACCAAAACTTTAATAAAAAAAGAAAAAATGGAACAAAGAATCCATGATTTTATAAAGGAAGTAGCTGCAAAAAATGTTGGCGAAACGGAATTTTTACAAGCAGTTGAAGAAGTAGCAGAAGTTATTATTCCTTTTATGGAAGCCAATCCAAAGTACAATAACAAAATGTTGTTGGAAAGAATGGTGGAGCCAGAAAGGGCTATTACATTCAGGGTTTCTTGGCTGGATGATAAAGGCAATATTCAATTAAACAGAGGATATAGAATTGAATTCAATTCTGCAATTGGCCCTTATAAAGGGGGTTTACGATTTCATCCTTCTGTAAACTTATCTATCTTGAAGTTTTTAGGATTTGAGCAAGTGTTCAAAAACTCTTTAACGACATTGCCAATGGGTGGTGGCAAGGGTGGTTCGGATTTTAATCCAAAAGGAAAATCGGACAATGAGGTAATGAAGTTTTGCCAATCATTTATGACGGAGTTATGTCGTCATATTGGGCCAAATACTGATGTTCCAGCAGGTGATATAGGTGTTGGTGATAGAGAGATTGGCTATATGTTTGGTCAGTACAAAAGAATCCGTAATGAATTTACTGGAGTACTTACTGGGAAAGGAATGAGTTGGGGTGGTTCTTTAATTCGCCCAGAAGCTACAGGATACGGAAATGTATATTTCGCACAAAACATGCTAGAGGAAAAAGGCGATTCCTTTAATGGAAAAGTAGTTGCTATTTCTGGTTCAGGTAATGTAGCTCAATATGCTTGTGAAAAAGCAACTGAATTAGGAGCTAAAGTGGTTACTCTTTCTGATTCTTCAGGATATATTTATGATGCTGAGGGAATTGATGCTGAGAAATTAGCATTTGTAATGGAACTTAAAAATGTAAGAAGAGGAAGAATTAAGGAATATGCTGATAAATTTGGTTGTGAATTCCATGAAGGAGCAAGACCATGGTCAGTAAATTGTGATATTGCATTACCTTGTGCAACTCAAAATGAATTAAATGGAGAGGAAGCAAAAACTTTAGTGGCTAATGGATGTATGCTAGTTTCTGAAGGAGCAAACATGCCATCTACACCTGAAGCAATTGAGGTGTTCCAAAATGCAAAAATCTTATTTGCTCCTGGAAAAGCATCTAATGCTGGTGGGGTAGCAACTTCTGGTTTGGAGATGAGCCAGAACTCACTCAGAATGAACTGGACTAGAGAAGAGGTTGACGCTAAATTGAAACAAATTATGAAAGACATTCATTCTTCTTGTATAGAATATGGAGATGAAGGAGAATATGTTGATTATGTAAAAGGAGCTAATATTGCAGGTTTTGTAAAAGTTGCAGATGCTATGTTAGACCAAGGATTGGTATAAGTATTTATTAAAGATATTATAAAAAGGAGGCTTTGCCTCCTTTTTATATTTGTGTACTTTTACCGTCCAAAAAAATAGAATTATGTACGGAAAGCTACAAAGTCAATTACAAGAAGAACTTTCAAATATTAAGGAAGAAGGTTTGTATAAAAATGAAAGAGTAATTATGAATCCTCAAGGAGCTTCTATTCGAGTAAATACAGGAGAGGAAGTTTTGAATTTTTGCGCAAACAATTATCTTGGATTATCTTCTCATCCTGAAGTGATTCAGGCTGCAAAAGAAACTTTAGACACACATGGATATGGCATGTCTTCCGTTCGTTTTATTTGTGGAACTCAAGATATACACAAAAATTTGGAAGAAAAGTTATCAAATTTTTTAGGAACTGAAGACACTATTTTATATGCAGCAGCTTTTGATGCGAATGGAGGAGTATTCGAACCTCTTTTTTCAGCAGAAGATGCTATTATTTCTGATGAGTTGAATCACGCTTCTATTATTGATGGAGTTAGATTGTGTAAAGCAAAAAGATATCGATACAAAAATAATGATATGGAAAG
>CAJWUS010000065.1 GCA_913047525.1 uncultured Flavobacteriales bacterium
GAAATATTTGTTAAAAAATAGCTTTATCAATTTCAATTATTTGTGTTATTTTGCAGAGTTTAACCCATAAAATTTGAAAAATATAGATTACATTATTCCTTTGGCTTGGCGGAATTGGAGTTGGTTCATGGTTCAGTTTAGAAAAAGAAAAATTAGGGTTTATAATTATAAGATTTTCGGAAGAAGGAGATTTGGAATGCTCGGGAATATTTAAAGTGCAAACACAAGGATTTGATATTTTGAAACATTTTCAATTTACCTAGTTTGTTGCATTGTCAGCAGTGCAATATTTTACAAGATAAAACAGAATATAAATTTAAATTAATAGAAAATGAACATTAAAATTTATGGAGCCGATTGGTGCCCAGATTGCGTAAACGCAAAAAAGTTCTTAAAATCAAAAGGAGTGGAGTTTGAATATATCGTCATCACAGATAATAAAGAGGCTATCTCTTTTGTAGAGAAAATAAATAATGGAAAAAGGATAATCCCAACACTTGTGGTAGATGGAGAAACCCACATCAATCCAGGAATTAATGGATTAATGAAAATATTAGAGAATAAAGATTAATTTTGCAGCCTCAAAACCACCCCTATGAGTGACGTCATAAAGCACGAGTGCGGAGTAGCCATGCTCCGATTGCTAAAACCATTAGCATTTTACCAGAAAAAATACGGCACAGCATTTTACGGATTAAATAAAATGTATTTGCTCATGGAAAAGCAACACAACAGGGGACAAGATGGTGTTGGTTTGGCAAATATTAAAATTGATGTTCCTCCAGGGAAAAGATATATTAGTAGAAAACGCTCGGTAGCTACCCATCCTATTCAAGATGTTTTTAAACAAGCCAACAAACTCTTTGTGGATTTGCAAGATAAAAATCCTGAAAAATTAAGTGATGTCAAATGGTTAAAAGAAAATCTTCCATTTACTGGGGAGTTGTTTTTAGGACATTTGCGTTATGGCACTTATGGTGGGAACAGCATTGAACAATGCCACCCTTTTTTAAGACAAAATAATTGGAAAACCAGAAATTTAGTTTTGGCTGGCAATTTTAATATGACCAATGTAGATGAACTTTTCACCCATCTTACTGATTTAGGACAGCACCCAAAAGAGATGACCGATACGGTTACAATTTTAGAAAAAATAGGACATTTTTTGGATGAAGAAAATGATAAAATTTATTACAAATACAACAATGAGTTTACCAAAAAAGAAATCACACAAAAGATTGAACAGGAATTAGATATACAAGAAATTTTGGTGAATTCAGCAAAATATTGGGATGGAGGATATGTGATGTGTGGCATGATTGGGCATGGGGATGCCTTTGCTTTGCGTGACCCTTCTGCAATTCGTCCTGGCTATTATTATAAGGATGATGAGGTGGTGGTTGTAGCATCAGAACGGCCAGTTATACAAACTTCATTTAATGTAAAAGCAGAGCAAATAAAAGAATTAAAAAGAGGGCATGTGCTTATTATCAAAAAAAATGGAAGCATTCAGGAAAAACAAGTTCGTGAGCCACAAGAAAGGAAGGCGTGTTCTTTTGAAAGAATTTATTTCTCAAGAGGGAATGATGCGACTATTTATAACGAACGCCTAGAACTAGGGAAACGTATTTTTCCAAAAGTATTAGATGCTATTGATAAAGATGTAAGAAATACGGTATTTTCTTACATTCCTAATACGGCTCAGGTTTCTTATTATGGCTTAATGAAAGGAATGGACAGCTATCTTAATAAAGTTAAAACACGAAAAATACAAGCATTGGGGGAAAACCCTTGTCATGATGCTATTGCTGAAATTATGAAGATTTCTCCAAGGGCTGAAAAGATTGCAATAAAGGATGCAAAACTTAGAACATTTATCACTTCTGATGATAGCAGAGATGATTTGGTAGCCCATATTTATGATATTACTTATGGCACAGTAAATTCTACTGACAATCTTGTTATGATTGACGATAGTATTGTAAGAGGGACTACTTTAAAACAATCTATTATTCGAATTTTGGATAGATTAGAGCCTAAAAAAATCATTGTAGTTTCATCTGCACCACAAATCAGATATCCAGATTGTTATGGAATTGACATGGCGAAAATAGGAGATTTTATTGCTTTTCGGGCAGCAGTGGCATTGTTGAAAGATAGAAAACAAGAACACATACTTACTGAGGCTTACAATAAATGTAAGGGACAAGCTCATTTACCAAAAGAAGAAATGGTGAATTATGTACAAGAAATTTATAAGCCTTTTACAGCTGAAGAGATTTCAGTAAAAATTAGTGAACTTTTAACTCTAAAAGGAACTAAAGCTGAGGTAGAAATTATTTATCAATCAATTTCGGATTTGCATGCGTCTTGTCCGAATCATTTAGGGGATTGGTATTTTACAGGAGATTATCCAACGCCAGGAGGCGTAAAAGTGGCAAACAAGGCCTTCATTAATTATATAGAAGGGAAAAACGAAAGGGCTTACTAACTCTTCTTTGTAGCTAATTTAAATTCTAAAATTACGGCTAAAATATTTTTTATCAGTTTTAAATTTTCTCTAAATGTAAGAAAATTCACTAATGTTAGTGGCCTTTCCATTTTTTTATCAAATAAAATTATCTTTTTTCGGTAGTGTAAATATTTCCTCTCCAAGAAAAGAAAATATTACTTCCAGAACCAAATTGAGTTACCGCCATACCAAAAGCAGAATTAAAAGATGCAATATTAATGATTGGAATCTTCTGCCCATTAAAATCGCGTATTTCTAATTTTTGTACAATCGTATAAGGATCTTCCTCTTGCACCTTTTTTTCTTCTACTACTTTTAGAGCTTCCTCCTCTTCAGCTGTTAGTGGTTTTGGATGAGGTGGGGCAATGGTTATTTCATCAATTAGGTGAGTTGCGCCAGCAAACTTGTCAATGATAAACATGATGTAGCGAATATCCACAGAAATAGTTCTTTGTACCTGATTCTCAAAAGCAATATCACCACTCATTGCCTCCCAATTTCCATCAAAAGCTGTGCCTACTAATTCCCCCCAAGCATTGATAACTGGAGAACCAGAATTTCCTCCAGTTATATCATTATTAGAGATAAAGTTAATTCTCAAATTCCCCTCTTCATCTCCATATTTTCCGTAATCACCAATTTTGTACAATTGCTTCAATTTTTTTGGGACAATAAATTCCTCATTTGTAGGATCTTCTTTCTCCATTATTCCATCAATGGTAGTGTAGTAGTCGTATTGCATGGCATTTCCTGGCTGGTAATCGCCCACATTTCCATAAGTTAAACGCATGGTAGAATTAGCATTAGGATAATATTTTTTGTCTGGATTCATTTCTCTTAACCCTGCAATAAAAAGGCGATTTCCTTTTTCCAAATCAGCTCTAATTTTTTTGCGTTTTGGGAAATGATTAGTCAAATAAAAATTATAAATAGACATGATTGTTTTATGTGCAGGATCTTTGGCAATTTTTTTGGCAGATGAGTTATTTAAGAAATCGTAAAATTTTGCACGGCTTGCAAAAATAGATTTTTTGAAAACCTTTTTGGCATAATAATCAAAATCTAATTTTTTTAATCCAAAGCGTTGCTTTTCTATTTTTTGGAATATTTCTGGATGCTGGCTTTTTGGAATATTATAATAATACATTTCTAGCATTGCAGACAAGAGCTTCTCATCTACATCAGCATTGTAATTTTTGTAGAAATCCTTAGCAGTATTTTTAATATCTTTCAATCGCTCCCTTTTTTCTTTACCATCTTCTTTGGGTAAGGCGCTAAACCTATTATTCATCATAAAGGAAAAATACAAAATTTCTGCTCCTTGAAAAACTGCTTCATTAAGGTAAGTTCTGGGGACATTTATTTTTCTGTTTGCAAAATAAGCATCCTCAATTAAATCCAAAGCATTCCCATATTTTGCTTGTCTTTTATCATCTCCACTTGCCACCCAAACCCTAAAAGTCCCCTCTATTTTTCTTTTTTTATCATATACGCGCATTCTTTTTAGCCCCTTGCTTTGTCCTATAAAATATTTCCAATAGTTGGAAGTTTGCGCATATTTTGCGGCATACTGAATTTTTGTTTTACTGCTCTTATCCATTGCTTCTTTCATAATGGCTAATTTTTCACTTCTAATATCAACAATTGTTGGTCCTGATTGCTCTATTGCTTCCTGAACTCCATAAGAGGTTAAGTATCTATCTGTTCTTCCCGGGAAACCATAAATCATGGTATAGTCGCCATTATTCACACCATTTAAAGAAATTGGCAAAAAATGTTTTGGCTTATAAGGAATATTTTCTTTGGAATATTCAGCAGGGGTTCCATCTGCCGCCATATAAATACGGAACAGAGAAAAGTCTCCCGTATGCCTTGGCCACATCCAATTATCCGTATCTCCACCAAATTTTCCAATTGATGATGGTGGTGCGCCAACCAAACGCACATCTTTAAAAGTTTCATACACTAATAGATAGTATTCGTTCCCACCAAAAAAACTTTTAACTCTCGCACTAAAATGATTGCCCTCAGTAGTTTCAGCAACAATTTCTTTTATTGCTTCTCCTATTTTGACTTTTCTTTCTGTTTCTGATAAGTTTAGTGTATCAAAACCAGCCAAAACTCTTTCGGTTACAGATTCAATACTAATTAAAAAAGTAGCCGTAAGCCCCTGATTTTCTAATTCTGCATCTCTGCTCATGGCCCAAAACCCATCTTCCAAATAGTCGTTAGTTACCGAACTATGTGTTTGTATGGCATCAAAACCACAATGATGATTGGTTAGCATTAAGCCCTCATTTGAAATCATTTCAGCTGTACAAAAGCCACCCAAAGAAACAATAGCATCTTTAAGGGAAGATTGGTTGATGGAGTACAAATCGGCTGCTGTAAGTTGCAAACCATGTGTCTGCATATCCTCTTCATTTAAGCTTTGTAAAAGTTGTGGCAACCACATTCCCTCATCTGCTATTGCGGAAAAAGAAAATATTCCAATAAGTGTGATAAATAAAATTTTTCTTAACATTTTTTAAATTTTAACTTCCTGCAAATGTAATGAAACAGAGCATTCTACAAACTTTCAATTTGCAAAATTTTAGCGTACTTTTGCAAGAAGAATATAAATCATGAGCAACCCTGAATTAACACGAATAAATAAGTATTTATCAGAAATTGGCTACTGTTCCAGAAGGGCCGCCGACAAACTAATAGGACAAGGAAGGGTAGCCATAAATGGGAAAATCCCTGAAATGGGGACTAAAATATCAAATGAGGATGAGGTGCGAGTGAATGGTAAATTAGTTTCTCAGCCCAAAAAGAAGAAAATGGTCTATATCGCTTTTAACAAACCTGTTGGGGTAGTTTGCACTACCGACCAAAAAAGAGAAAAAAATAATATTATAGATTATATTAATTATCCAACACGAATTTTCCCTATTGGAAGATTAGATAAACCCTCAGAAGGGCTTATTTTTCTTACTAATGACGGAGATATTGTAAACAAAATTTTGCGTGCCCGAAACAATCATGAAAAGGAATATGAAGTAACGGTTCATAAACCAGTAACCAAAGAATTTATTGAGTCTATGAGTAATGGCGTTCCTATTTTAGATACGATTACCAGAAAATGTTTTGTAAAACAAATGGACAAAAAGAAATTTAGAATCATTCTTACTCAAGGCCTAAATAGACAGATTAGAAGAATGTGTGAATACTTGGAATATGATATAAAAAAGTTAAAAAGAATCCGAATTATGAATATCAAATTAGATATTCCATTGGGGACTTATCGTGATTTTACTTCTGCTGAATTGAATCAAATCAATCAATCGGTGGCGCATTCTATTAAAACTTTTGAAGAAAAAAACTAATTTGCATAAGATTTTAGTAATAGGATGTTGTGGCGCAGGAAAATCTACTTTTTCCAAGAAGTTACAGGCTATTTTAAAATTGGAACTGATTCATTTAGATAAGTATTATCACAAACCAAATTGGGAAGAACCTAAAAAAGTTGAGTGGGAGAAAAGAGTAAATAATTTAGCACAAAAATCATCATGGATAATGGACGGGAACTATAGTGAGACAATGGAGATTAGAATTAAAAATGCAGATACTATAATTTATTTAGATTACTCTATCTTAAAATGTTTTTGGCGTGTGATTAAAAGAGTATTTAAGTATAATGGGATACAGAGATCGGATATGGCTAATGGATGCAAAGAAGAATTTGATCTAGAATTTTTATATTTTGTTTTAATGTTTAATATTAGATTTAGAAAAGAAATTCTAACAAAGTTAAATTTAGTTAAAGACAGAAAAGAGGTTCGTGTGTTTAAAACTGATAAACAAGCAGACAAGTTTTTAGCACAAATTTCAGAAAGTTAAATAAGAACTTATTTTTTCTTAAAAACAGGAACAACAGAGCAAGCTTCACCAAACATTAAACTGCTAACGGCGTTTTGTAATTTTTTTGTAATTGCAATATAAAGCTCTTCATTAAGCGGGATATGCCCACAACCTTTTACAATTACTTTTTTATTTTCAAACTGGCTATGATTGATGTTTTCTATATTTTGTAAAAACAATTTTTGGAAGACTTCTTTTTTCTCCCCAAAATGAATTTCTGCAGCATGATTATTAAGGTGAGAAGTTAGCAGCATATAGGCCCACATTGGGATGATACAATCAATACTACAATTAATGGCAACAATTTTATTTTCATACAAACTAAAATCAAATCTTTTTAGTGCCATTCTGAAATCTTTTTCTTTGAGTATAAATTTCTCAAATAAAAAATCTTTTAAATCAATTTCGGTAATTTTTTTGGCAGGAACATAATCAGATAAATCAATAGTGATTAAGTCAGAATTAGCAACTCTATTTATAATTTCTTTACCCATTTTTATAACATTCCAAGTTCTAATCTTGCCTCTTCACTCATCATGTCTTTTGTCCATATAGGTTCAAAAACAATTTCCACTTTTGCACTATTAACATCAGGGACAGTCTTACATTTTTCTTCAACTTCTACTGGTAAGGTCTCTGCAACAGGGCAATTTGGAGTAGTTAAAGTCATGGTAATTTTTACATCATACTCATCACTTACTTCTACATCATAAATAAGACCTAAATCATAAATATTTACAGGAATTTCAGGGTCGTAAATTTCACAAATTACTTTTATTACCTGTTCCCCTATTTTTTGTAATTTTTCTTCTGTTTTCATCTTATTTATTAAAAGCT
>CAJWUS010000066.1 GCA_913047525.1 uncultured Flavobacteriales bacterium
TGATTCCTTTTTTGTTTCTACTAAATAAAAAGGCGATAACTAAAAGGGAAATAAGTCCTAAAATCCCTCTAGAAATAGAAGAAAAACTTATTCCTGATGTCGCAACTGTTGTTGGTGTAATCACCGCTTTTTTAAAAGCATAATTAATACCATTTTCATTTAATACTAAAGAATTCTCATTAGAAGATATCTGATAAATTCTTGTCATTTCTTTCGGTAAAGTATAATGAAAAGAAAGAGTCTTTCCTTCAAGACTCCAGTTGCCATCAGCAATTAATTCAGCTTCAGAAATTTCATAATGAAAACTACCATCCTCATTAATTTGCATTGCATCACCTTCTGAAATTGGCTTTAAGTTTTCTCCAGTTTCAATTGTGTCAAGCAGAATATAATCGAAATCCCACCTACCTACAATGTCTTGCGAGAAAGAGAAAATGGAGAGGGAACAGAAAATAAGAAATAGGTAAGCTTTTCTCATTTTATTTCCCTTTGCGTTTATTTATTTCATCCCTTATTGCAGATGCTTTTTCATAGGCCTCCGTTTCAATAGCCTTTTTTAGCATTGTTTGAAGCTTGCTTAAAGTAAAATCTTTCAATCCCTTTTCTTTTGGGGCATCCGACTCCTCCTGCTCAAAAGCAATATTATCTTCTAATGTTTTATCCAATATGATACCGGCTTTGCTCAGTACCTGTTCGTAAGTGAAAATAGGGCACTTAAAGCGAACAGCAAGTGCAACCGCATCAGAAGTTCTAGCGTCAATTTCCACTTCCTTTTTACCTTTTGATTTGCAGAAAAAGGAGGCATGAAAAATACCTTCATTTAAGGTGTGGATTACAACTTTGCTGATAGTGATATCGAAATTATCGCTTATGCTTAAAAACAAATCGTGTGTAAGTGGTCTTTCAGGAGGATCAGAATCTTCCAGAGCTAAGGCGATAGAACGGGCCTCACACCAACCTATCACAATTGGTAATTGCCGTTTCCCCTCCATTTCATTCAACAGCAGAACATATGCATTGTTTTGCGAATCACTCGTTTTGAGTGCAGCAATATCCAGTTGAATTAACTTCAAATTTTAGTTTTTAAACTTCTTAATTTCTTCTATCATTTTTGGAACAACTTCAAAGGCATCTCCTACAATTCCATAATCAGCTGCTTTAAAAAATGGAGCCTCTGGATCAGTATTTATTACAACCATTACTTTAGAGGAGTTTACGCCCGCTAAATGTTGAATTGCACCAGATATTCCGATAGCAATGTATAAATTAGGAGCGACTGCTTTTCCTGTTTGTCCAACATGTTCTCCATGAGGTCGCCAGCCAATATCAGCAACTGGTTTTGAACATGCGGTTGCAGCTCCTAAAAGTTCTGCTAATTCTTCTACCATTCCCCAGTTTTCTGGTCCTTTCAATCCTCTACCAGCTGAAACAATTATTTCTGCTTCTGCCAAGCTGATTTTGCCAGTCGCTATTTCTTCTCCTTCAATAGTAATGTTTCCACTTCCTACTCCGCTTATTTTTTCAATGTTACAATTTCCTCCACATTCCACTAATCCGAATGCATTTGGCGCCAAGCTAAGAATAGCTTTTTCTGTATTTATGATTGTTTTTTCAATGGCTTTCCCTGAGAAAGCTTTCCTGCTTACTTGCAAAGGAGAAGTGTTAGATGGAAGAGAAATTACATTAGAGCTTATTCCAGCTTTTAGTTTTATTGCCAAGCGTGGAGCAATCATTTTTGAAGTATATGTGCTTGCAAAAATAATGATGCTTGCATCTGTGGCATGTTCCGAAAAAAGATTTGCAGTTGTCTGACTATCCCCTTTACTTATACCACTTACTGAAAGTACTTTGCTAGCACCATAATTTCCAAGTTTTGCTAGTTCATCATCCGTCACTTCTCCAAAAGACAATGCAACTACATCTGTTCCTAATAGTTTTGCAGTTTCACTTGCGTAGGATACCGCCTCAAAAGTACTTTTTCTAAAATTTCCTTCCCAACTTTCTGTATATACTAATACTGACATATTTTATTAAATAACTTTTGCCTGATTGTGAAGTAAGCTAACTAGCTCCGCTTCATTTCCGGTATCTACTAATTTACAAGCACTTTTTTCTGCTGGTTTTTCAAAACTTTCTGATGATGTTAAACTTACCTCTGAGGATGGTTCAATTACCTGTAAAGGCTTTGAGCGTGCTTGCATAATACCTCTCATATTCGGAATTCTTAAATCGCTATCTTCTACTAATCCTTTTTGTCCACCAATAACAAGGGGCAAGTTTGCCGAGAGATTTTCTTTTCCACCATCAATCTCTCTACTTAATTTTGCAGTATTTCCATCCATTTTTAATCCATTACAAGCATTTACAAAAGGGAGATTTAATATTTCGGCAATCATTCCGCCAACAGCTCCTCCATTATAATCAATGGATTCTCTACCTGCAATTATTAAATCTGCTGGAGTTTCTTTTAAGTAAGAGCAAATTGCATTAGCAGTAAAATAACTATCTGTTGGTATTGCATTTATTCTTATAGCGGAATCAGCACCAATGGCAAGGGCTTTTCTCATTACCGGCTCGACTGATGCGTCTCCCACTGTGATTACTATTACTTGTCCCCCTGTTTTTTCTTTTAGCATCATGGCTTTTGTTAAGCCAAATTCATCATAAGGATTGATAACAAATTGTATTCCACTGCTATCAAATTTACTGCCATTTTCCGAAAAACTAGTTTTGGAAGTAGTGTCAGGCACACTACTAATACATACTACTATATTCATGCTTTCTTTTATAATGTAATGTTAGTTAAGGTGTGCAAATTTAATGAAAATAAGCAGAATAATAAGAAGGGGATTTTTATTTTTTAGAGAACGTAATAGAAAGTTATTATTTATTTCTCTTTTTCAATTAAAATATTACTTTTGCACCCCAAAATACAGATAAAGAAATATTAATTAAATCTAGAAAAAAATGGAAATTATTGTAAAGTTCTTACCTCTATTTGGAATCTTAGCATTGGGCTTTGTATTCTGGAAAAATGCTTGGGTTACAAAACAAGACGCAGGAGATGATAAAATGAAAAGAATAGCAAAGAATATTGCGGATGGAGCTATGTCATTCTTAAAAGCAGAATACAAAGTATTATCAGTATTTGTATTTACTGTTGCAATCCTTTTATATTTTAAAGGTGAAAATGACATGAAAGATGGTCTCCATATTTCAAGCGGAATGGTTGCATTATCTTTTGTTGTAGGAGCTATTTGTTCTGCACTTGCAGGATTTATCGGAATGAAAGTTGCAACAAAAGCAAATGTTAGAACTACAGAAGCTGCCAGAACATCACTTGGAAAAGCATTGGAAGTAGCCTTTTCTGGAGGAGCTGTAATGGGACTTGGAGTTGTAGGATTAGGAGTTTTAGGATTAAGTTCTTTATTATTCTGGTACCAAGGAATGTTTGAAACTACTGAAGTAGTATTAAATGTATTAGCTGGATTCTCATTAGGAGCTTCTTCCATTGCATTATTTGCAAGAGTCGGGGGAGGTATTTATACCAAGGC
This sequence comes from uncultured Flavobacteriales bacterium, assembly GCA_913047525.1. Next base: position 3,555 of record CAJWUS010000066.1, read on the forward strand.
TGCTGATGTTGGAGCTGACTTAGTTGGTAAAGTAGAAGCAGGAATTCCAGAAGATCATCCATTAAACCCAGCAACAATTGCTGATAATGTAGGTGATAATGTAGGTGATGTTGCCGGAATGGGAGCCGATCTTTTTGAATCCTATGTTGGTTCAATTATTGCAACTATGGTACTTGGAGCTACTTTAACTGGAGTCACATTTCATGGTGGAATGGGAGCTGTTTATTTACCATTAGTACTAGCTGCTGCTGGAATTGTAATGTCAATTATTGGAACATTTTTTGTAAAGGTAAAAGATGGAGGATCTCCTCATAAAGCTTTAAATATTGGAGAGTTCGGATCAGCAGTACTTATGATTGGAGCTTCTTGGTACATTATCAATGCAATGTTACCAGAAACATTTGTTGATGGTGAAACTACTTATACTGCTATGGGTGTTTTTTATGCAACTATCGCTGGTTTAGTTGCTGGACTATTAGTAGGTAAATCGACAGAGATGTACACAGGTACTGGTACAAAAGCTGTAAATTCTATTGTAGAGCAATCTGAAACAGGATCGGCTACAACTATTATTGCTGGTTTAGGTGTTGGAATGATGTCAACAGCTATTCCTATTTTATTAATTTCTACAGCTATTATCGTGTCTCACTATTTTGCAGGTATGTACGGAATTGCAATTGCTGCAGTTGGTATGCTTGCCAACACAGGAATACAATTGGCTATTGATGCTTATGGACCAATTTCTGATAATGCTGGAGGTATTGCTGAGATGGCAGAACTTCCTTCTGAGGTAAGAGAAAGAACTGATAAATTAGATGCTGTTGGTAATACTACAGCAGCTATTGGTAAAGGATTTGCAATTGCATCTGCTGCACTTACAGCACTTGCTTTATTCGCTGCATTTATGAAAACCGCAGGAATTTCTACAATTGATGTTGCTAACCCAGTTGTAATGGCTGGTTTATTAATTGGAGCAATGCTTCCATTTGTGTTTTCTGCAATGGCAATGAATGCTGTAGGTAGAGCTGCAATGGCAATGATTGAAGAGGTAAGAAGACAATTTAAAGAAATCCCTGCACTAAAAGCAGCTTTAGAGGTGATGAGAAAATATGATTCTGACATGAGTAAAGCTACTCCAGAAGACAGAGCTATATTTGATGCTGCTGATGGAGTTGCAGAATACGATAAATGTGTTGATATTTCTACAAAAGCATCTATTAAAGAAATGGTAATGCCAGGTTTACTTGCAATTATTGTCCCTGTTGCTATAGGTTTTGGTGGTGGAGCAGAAATGCTTGGAGGTCTTCTTGCTGGGGTTACTACTTGTGGTGTGCTTATGGCAATCTTTCAGTCGAATGCAGGAGGAGCCTGGGATAACGCTAAAAAAATGATTGAAGAAAAAGGAGGTAAAGGAACTGAAGCTCATAAAGCATCAGTTGTTGGTGATACAGTTGGCGATCCATTTAAAGATACATCCGGTCCTTCATTAAATATACTACTAAAATTAATTTCAGTTGTAGCTCTTGTAATTGCTTCATCTTTATAAGAAGACACTGAACAATAAATAAATATTATGAAAAATTTAATCAACATTTTAGGTGTTCTTCTCTTTGTTTTCTCAATAATTAGTTGCGGAAACAATGAAAATGATAAAAACGCGAATACATTAACTGAGGATCAGATATCTGCTTCAGATCTAAATAAAAATGGTAAAATAATTAAAACAAAAAAATCACTATTTAGTAGCTATGCTGAACACTTTGAGTATACACCTGAATATGAGATGCTAAATATTACAAAAATTATCCTACCTAATCTTGCTAATATGGGTCCCACCCCTGGTGATGAAAAATTATGTGAAGAAATAAAAAAATTGATTGGAGATAATCAATTAATTTTTAATTCTAATGAAGAATGCAGACAGGGCAAGTATGTAAATAAATATAGGATATTACAAAAAGGAACCATAAAAATAGGTGATAATGATTATACTGCAAGTTTATATTATAATGATCATAGTAGGGAAGCTGAAAAGAAGGCGTTTGAGGGAATAATAATTATAGAATTGTCCACGATTACATCATCATTACCAGAAGGTGAATTAATAATAAGCACAAAAAGATAACAAAGAAGAAGGCAGGTAATATCCACTAAAAAAACCACTCATTGAGTAGTTTTTTATTAATTAAGATTTCTTGGGTTCGAACAAACCATGAATCTTGTAATCAAATTAAATTAATTCAATATTGATATAAAAGAGCTCTTTTATGCTTTTTTAATAAGAAGTTTTTCTAAGCTGTTTTGAAAAGTCCGTGAATTTCGGCATCAATTTTGGTAATTACCTTTCCTAAATCTTCTTTTTCTTCCGAAAAGTTAATTTCATCCACATCTATTATAAGTAGTTTCCCTTTTGCATATTCTGATATCCACGCTTCATAGCGTTCGTTAAGTCGAGTAAGATAATCCAGGCGAATACTGCTTTCATAATCTCTTCCTCTTTTTTGAATCTGGCTTACCAAAGTAGTAGTAGATGCTCTTAAATAAATAAGCAAATCTGGACCTTGAATAAAGGAGTCCATCAAGCCAAAAAGCTGCTGATAATTATCAAAATCTCGCATGCTCATCAGTCCCATTGCATGCAGGTTTGGTGCAAAAATAAATGCATCCTCATAGATGGTTCTGTCCTGAATAAAATCTTTCCCACTTGCTTTTATACTCAACACTTGCCTAAAGCGACTATTCAAGAAATAAACCTGCAAATTGAAGGACCACCTTTGCATGTCTTTGTAAAAATCATTTAAATAAGGGTTGTTTTCTACATCTTCATAATGGGCTTCCCATTTATAATGTTTAGAAAGCTTTGTAGTAAGGGTTGTTTTTCCTGAGCCAATATTTCCGGCAATTGCTACATGCATATTTTAAATTTTGACTAAAATAGAAAAAGAAAATTAATATAGGAATGTAAGATTAGTGTATTTTGATAATCGTTAATAAGTTTTTTGCAAATGCGAAATATTCCGCTAATTCATTTTTAATATTTCTTCTACAATTTCTCGATTATTAGAAAGTCTTGGCACTTTGTTTTGTCCTCCTAATTTTCCTTTTTTCCCCAGCCACCTATAAAAAGCACCACTTTTTAAGCTTTCTACTTTTGGCATTTGTAAAATCAAATCATTGGTTCGTTTTGCCTGATAATCAGAATTAATATTTTGCAAAAAGCTGTCCATTTCATCAGTGAACATATCTAAATCCTTTGGTTGTTTTTCAAACTCAATCAGCCATTGATGCGCTCCTGAAGTTTTCTGATTTATATAAAGTGGCGCTACTGTAAATTCTCTAATTGTGGTTTTGGTTTTTTTGCAAGCATGCCTTAAAGCACTTTCAGCATTTTCAACTACCAACTCCTCTCCAAAAGCATTGATGAAACTTTTTGTTCTACCAATAATTTTTATTCTGAATGGTGAAAGATTTGTAAAACAAATAGTATCTCCAATTAAGTATCGCCAAAGCCCAGCATTTGTTGTTATCACCAAAGC
>CAJWUS010000067.1 GCA_913047525.1 uncultured Flavobacteriales bacterium
TAAGAAGTGATGTAGAAATAGAAGAAATAAATTTATATGATGTAAGAGGAAAATTGTTATCATCAACTTATGAAACTAATTTCAAAATAAATTCAAATGGTATTTTCTTTTTAAAGATAGTTACTGAAAAAGGAAATACTATAAGAAAGATAGTTGTTGAGTAGAATGGTTAAAACCAAAAACTAATTTCATTTAAATCTTTTCTTTTTAAATCAGGGACCTTACAGCCTTTTGCAGGATAACCAACAGGGAGCAATAAAAAAGCTTTTTCATTTTTAGGTCTAGCAAGAGCTTTTTGCAGAAATCCCATTGGGCTAGGTGTGTGGGTTAAAGTTACTAATCCTGCTTGATGAATGGCGGTAATTAAAAAACCACATGCTATACCTACAGATTCATTTACATAATAATTCTGTGATTTATTGTCATCCTCATCCAAATCAAACACCTTTTTAAAAACAACAATAAGGTAAGGGGCAACTTCCAAAAACTCTTTTATATGATCCGTCCCAAAATCTTTTAAATCTGCTTTCCAACTATCAGACATCCTCCCATGATAGTTTTCATACTCTTCTTCCTCTGCTAATTTTCTTATTTTAGACTTTAGTTCTTTATTACTTATTACACAAAAAGTCCAAGGTTGTTTATGAGCACCAGAAGGTGCACTCCCAGCCGTTTTTATGATATTTTCAATTACTTCTTTTGGAACTTCTTTGTCCGAAAAATCACGAACCGATCTTCTTTTATTTATTTTTTGAAAATACTTTTGACTTTTCTCAATTAATTCTTCTGCAGAAAAATTAGATGTTTTATAAGGGATAAATTTATTTTCGTTTGTCATTTTATTGGTGCGTATCTGTCATGTAAAAAGTAAGCCTCCCTCCATTGCTAACCTCAGAATGAAGGAGATAATTTCTGTCCAATAGGTTTTCGTTTAGTTCTATTTTTTCTATAAACACATTTTCTTCTGACTGATTTATCGTTTCAATTTCAAAAACACTTCCATGCTCTAAATTTATTTTGGCATGCTTTACCATAGGACTTCCAATAGTATATTTATCACTCCCCGGGCAAACAGGATAAAACCCTAAAGAACTCAACACATACCAAGCTGACATTTGCCCAGCATCATCATTTCCACAAAGTCCGTTTTCCTTATTTCCGTACATAGTTTTCATTATCATCCGTACTCTCTCTTGAGTTTTCCAATTGTCATTTGTCCAATTATAAAGATAAGGGATGTGGTGTCCTGGTTCATTCCCGTGCACATAATTACCAATAATTCCATCTCTTGTAATGTCCTCCGTGTTTTCAATATATTTTTCATCTATTTCCATATTGAAAAGAGAATCTAATTTTAATGAAAATCTATCTTTTCCTCCCATCATTTCAATCATATTTTCAATTTGATGAGGGACATATAAACCATAATTCCAAGCATTCCCTTCAATAAATCCTTGTCCATGTGTGTCCATAGGATCAAACGGTTCTTTCCAATTTCCATCATTGAGTTTGGGTCTCATAAAACCTATTCTACTATCATAAACATTTTTGTAATTCTCTGCTCTTTTCAGATATTCTGATGTGATATTTGTATTGTTTAATTCCTTTGAAATTTGCGCAATGCCCCAATCATTATAAGCAAACTCTAAAGTTTTGGAAACAGAAGAGCTACTAATATCTTCCGGGACATATCCTTTCTCTAAATAACTTTCAATCCCATCATAATAAGACACATTGGAAGTTGAGATACAAGCATCTAAAGCAGCTTTTTTATTAAAATCTCCAACATTTTTCACAATAGCATCTGCAATTACAGAAGTAGCATGATATCCAATCATACACCAATTCTCGTTAGCATAATGACTCCAAATTGGCAACATCCCATGAACGGATTGCTGCTGATGAGATAACATGGATTTTATCATGTCGTTATTTCTTTCTGTTTGGATAATATTGAAAAGAGGATGAAGAGCTCTGTAAGTATCCCAAAGTGAGAAAATAGTATAATTTGTGAATCCATCTGAAGTATGAATATTTTTATCTAATCCTTTGTATTTACCATCTACATCTTCATAAATAATTGGTCCTAACATGCTATGATAAAGTGCTGTGTAAAAAGTTTCTTTGTCTGGCTCAATGATACTCTCAATTTCAATTCTTGAAAGTTCTTTATTCCATTTATTTTGTGTTTCTTTTTTTGTTTTTTCAAAATCCCAATGTGGGATTTCAGCATTTAGATTATTCATTGCCCCTTTTGTGCTTACAGAAGACAATGCAAATTTTACTTTTACTTCTTCTCCTTTTTTGCTCTCAAAATTAAAATAGGCCGTTATATTTTTTCCTGCCATTTCAGGGAAATTCTTTTTTTCGTTAAAACGTCTGTAAAAACCATTGTAAGGTGTGTTATCTCTTTTTTCATGCCCGTAAGACGTAAAGGATTTTGAAAATTTCATACAGAAATAGATGGTTTTATTTCTTGCCCATCCTGTTGTTTGCCTGAATCCTGTTATGGTTGAATCATTTTCCACCCTGATTGAAGTCCATACATTTTTCCCTTCAAAATTATAAATATTATAATCCAAATTTAGAATGAAATGAGCGCTATCAGTTTCTGGGAAAGTGTATTTATGAAAACCAACTCTGTCGGAAGAAGTAAGTTCTGTAAAAATATCATATTCATCTAATTTAACACTATAATATCCTGCTTCTGCAACTTCATTTTCATGAGAGAAAGCAGATTGAATATCATTAAGTTTTAACTCCCCAGTAGTTGGCATCAACAAAAAATCTCCTAAATCAGAATGTCCAGTCCCAGAAAAATGAGTGTGTGCAAAACCGTAAATTAATGTATCTTCAAATTGGTATCCACTACAATATCTATATGTTTCTTTATTATATTTTTTATCCTTAAAAAGAGGTTGAATATTAGTAGTAGGGCTGAGCTGAACCATACCAAAAGGAGTTGTAGCTCCAGGGAAAGTATGTCCCATATTTTTAGTCCCCACCATAGGGTTTACATAAGAAATGTAATTTTTAGTAGAATCCTTTTGCTCAGCATTGCAAGCAATAAGTAGGATTAATAATAAATAAAAATATTTTTTCATTACGATAAATTCTTTGAAGTAGATTTTGCAAAATAATAGATATAACCATAACAAGCTAAAAGTAATATCATAGCTGTTTTAAATCCAGATAAATCTGTTATAAATCCGTAAAGTGGTGGAATAAATGCTCCTCCTACAATCATAGTGCATAGGATTCCGGAAGCCTGTGGTTTTAATTCTTCTATATCCTGAATGGATAAAGTGAAGATTGTTGGGAACATGATAGAATTGAATAATCCTACGGCTAATATACTCCACATAGAAATTAACCCAACTGTATTCATGGAAATAACAATTAATAAAAGCGCGCCTATTGCAAAAACCCCTAAAACTTTTGATGGATTATTTTTACTGGTTAAATAAGCCCCAACAAATCTTCCTACCATAGCACCACTCCAATAAAAAGTAACAAAAGCTCCAACTATTGCTCTTTTATCTAAACTTGCCAGATCAGTATTTAGAATATTTAGGGCAATATTATTCATCCATGGAGTGCTTTGTATAACCAAGTGTATATCCATATCGATAAAGTAATTTACCAAATAACTACCGATTGCCACTTCCGCCCCCACATAAACCAAAATTGCGAATGCTCCCATCATCAAGACTTTGTTTTTAAGCACCTCTGTATATCCGCTATTGCTAACCGTTTTTATGATAGAAGGCAATTTTACAAATGCAAAAATTACAGCCAATGCAACAATACATACGGATAATAAAATGAATGGAGTTTGCACAGCAACTGCTTCTGAAATATAATAAGCAGATTTTTCAATTTCACTTAAAATATCTATTTCAGCAGTAGTTTTTATGGTATCACTTAACAAAAAGGCAGCTCCAATGGCTGGAGCAATAGCTGTACCTAAGGAGTTAAATGCTTGTGCTAAATTGAGTCGGCTTGATGCTCCTTTTTTGTCACCTAATACAGCTACAAAAGGATTGGCGGCTACTTGTAAAATAGTCATACCTCCAGCTAAAATAAAATAAGCCATCAAAAAAATACTAAAAGTTCGAAACTCAGCAGCAGGATAGAATAAGAAACATCCCAAAGCCATTGTGAGTAATCCCAAAACAATCCCTTTTTTATAGCCAATTTTGGAGAGGATAAAACCTGCAGGAATAGAGAGCAAAAAATAAGCCATAAAGAAAGCAAATTGCACCAGTCCGGCCTGAAAATAAGTAAGGGTAAATATCTCCTTTAATCTGGGAATTAAAAAATCGACTAATACAGTAAGAAATCCCCACAAAAAGAAAAGAGAAGTAAGAGCTATAAAAGGGAATAGGTATTTATTTTTAGTCATGCTAATTTATTTTTAGTTCGTCTACAAAAAGCCATGTTTTACCGCCTGCACCTAAATGCCATTCTGGACAAATGCCATAATTTATAGCCTTTACTTTTATGTATTGTGCTTTAGTATTTGTAAGTTTTAGGGTGTAATCATTAATAAAACTCCCTTCTAAACTATCTGAAAAAGAGGCGTTTAAAGTCCCCAAAAAAGTAAAGTTATCCCCATTAATAGAGGAAAAATACTCTACCTTTTTAGGAAAGAAAATCCAAGATTTAATATCCTGCATACACCCTAAACTAATAGTAGAAATTTCTTTTTCTTTTCCTAAATCAATAGTAGCAATTAAATCTTCTCTGTAGCCTTGCCAATTTCCAGTTCGGTAATTCCCACCTCCCCTTAAATGATCAATTAGAGTTTTATCACCTGCAGCTGCATATTGATTTGCATATGAGCTTTCTATTTTTATTGTCTTTGTATTGTCAGTTTTATAATAATTAGCAGAAACTTTCTTGCTCCATTTTTCTCCTTTTTTAGTGCGGCAACTTATAATAGCATCAGCAGTAATGACAATTGGTTTATCATATATTTTTTCATTATCATCATTAATAATGTAATAAATATCACCTCCAACAGCCGATCCTAATTCAATACTTAGTTTATTTGTAAATGTCTGGCTTTCTGCTTCAAAGTAGGGCACAGCCACTATCATATTTTTTGTAATAGCAGAATAAGGAATGCTATTTGAAGCCCAATTAGAAGGAGTATTTCCCATTGTAAAAATTAATTCTCCACCATCTATTATGCTCTGATATTTTATAAAAGATTGATTAAAATCTACTCCATTTAAAGTAGCCGATTGAATGTATATATTTTTGTCAGATACATTTTTAGCCTTTATTACAAATGTATTTCCATTCTCTAAATTAAGTGTTGCTTTTTCAAATAGTGGAGTTCCAATAGTGTAATGATCAAGCCCTGGAGTAACTGAATAAAAGCCCATTGCACTAAGCACATACCAAGCTGACATCTGTCCACAATCTTCATTTCCTGACAAACCATCTGGAAGATGAGTATATTGTTCATCTAAAATTTCCCTTACAATCTTTTGTGTTTTGTGTGGCTTCCCTACATAATTATATAAATAAGCCATGTGATGACTTGGCTCATTTCCGTGTGCATATTGTCCAATTAGTCCAGTAACATCAGGCTGTTCTCTTCCAGAAGTTTTAGTTGAGGCATTAAACATATTATCTAAATGTTGTTCATAGTTTTTTGGTCCACCCATGAGATTGATATGCCCATTTATATCCTGCGGAACAAATAATGAGTACTGCCAAGCATTAGCTTCTGTATAATTAAAATTTACTTCTTCAGGTCGGAATGGAGCAAACCAAGTATGGCTTTTTTTAGCTCGGAAAAAACCTGTTGAAGGATCGAATAAATTTTTGTAATACTGACCTCTTTGATAAAAATTAGTTGCAATTTCTTCATTTCCTAAAGAGTCAGCAAGTAGTGCAATACACCAATCATCATAGGCATATTCCAAATTTTTAGAAACTGATTCTGGTTCATCAGAAGCAGAAATAAATCCATTTTCTTTATATGATTTTAATCCCAAATCATCTTGTATGGCAGAGTGCACCATGGCCTCTAATGCTAAATTAGCATCATAATCTCTAATGCCTTTTGCATAAGCATCTGCGATGACCGGAATAGCATGATAGCCAATCATACAGCCGGTATAGTTAGCAGCCAACTCCCAAATAGGCAATTGCCCACCCTCTTTGTATTGTCTTAGAAAGGTGCGGATAAATTCATTAGTTCTCCCTTGTTGAATTAAAGTAAAAAGTGGATGAGTAGCCCTAAAAGTATCCCAAAGTGAAAAGATCGTATAGTGCTTATCGTCAGTATGATGTTTTTGTAAATCAGTACCATTGTAATTCCCATCTACATCTACATATAAATTGGGATTGAGCAAGGAATGATAAAGTGCAGTATAAAAAATTTCTTTCTGCTCATCAGAATTTCCTTCTACTGCAATTTTGCTAAGTTCCTTTTCCCAAAGCGCTTTAGTTTGCAATCTAGTTTTTTCAAAATCCCAATGCGGTATTTCAGCTTCTAAATTGGTTTTGGCACCATCAGTACTTATAGCTGAGACCCCTACTTTTACAAGCAGAGGTTCTTGTAGCTTCCCAAAAGAAACCCCTACAACCGATTGCTTTTTATTAAAGGTAATGTTCTGTAACTGCTCAGAAAATTGCATGTAAAAATGCACTTTTTGCTCTCTTGCCCAATTGTTTGAATAACGTATGCCTTGTAGCGTATTGCTATCAACCATTTCAATTTTATAATCTAATAACCTATCCCTGTGCTCTAAATCTAGCACTACTTGAGCTTCTTCATTTTCAGGAAAAGTATATTTATGAAAGCCTACTCTTTGACTAGCAGTTAGTTCAACATCCACATAATAATTTTCTAAAAAGACTTGATAAAAACCTGCTGTTGCCTTTTCATTTTCATGC
>CAJWUS010000068.1 GCA_913047525.1 uncultured Flavobacteriales bacterium
GAAATACTATCTTGAATGATTTGGCTATCCGTATTCTGAAAGAAGAAAAGTTGGGGGGAAACAAAACAACCGATTGCCTATTTATCAGTTATTCTTCCACAGATTATATCGGACATCAGTATGGCCCACACGCTCCTGAGCTTGTAAATACTTATATTAAATTAGATATGGACATTGCCAAACTTTTGAAAAGCATTGAGAGCAAAGTGGGCTTTGAAAATGTAATCCTTTTCCTTACTGCTGACCATGGAGTAGTCTCTGAGCCAAAGGAACTTTTGGAGCGAAAAATTCCAGCAGGATATTTTGAAAGTACTCCAATGATTGATAGCTTAAAAGTGCGTTTAGCCTCAACTCTTGGAGAGGGAGAATGGGTGAAAAATTATTCTAACAACCAATTATTTTTGAATCATGTTTTAATAAATGAAAAAGGATTAACACTAGAAAATGTGCAACAAATTTGTGCGGATTTCTTGTTGAATATTGATGGAATAAAAAATACTTTTACAGCCAAAAAGATGCACAATAATGAATACCAGAGTTCCTTCCATTCCCTTATTCAAAGAGGGTACAACCAAAAAAGATCAGGAGATGTGATGGTGGCTTTGCAAACAGGATGGATCAGTAAATATTGGGAAAATGGCGGTACCACTCATGGAACATCTTATAGTTACGACACGCATGTTCCTCTTATCTTTTGGGGAGGCAATATCACAAAAGGAACTACCGATAGAAGAGTAAATATTCGTGATATCGCTCCAAGCATAAGCACTATTTTGGGCACTTCATATCCTAATGGTTGCACAGGAAATCCTATTGTAGAAATTACTGAGTGAAAGAAATAATTTCAGACAACTATACTGTTTGGATTGGCGATAATTCCCTCTCCAAATTAGATGTTTCATCTTATTCCAAGGTTGCAATTCTAGTGGATAAAAACACTAAAAGAGATTGCCTGAACAAACATCCAAAACTGAAAAACTCTACAATAATTGAGATTCCTTCAGGGGAACAAAATAAAACTATTGCTAATTGTAATTTCATTTGGAATAAACTATCAGAACATCATTTTGATAGAAATTCCTTATTGATAAATCTAGGCGGAGGAGTAATTGGAGATATGGGTGGTTTTTGTGCTTCTACATACAAAAGAGGGATTGATTTTATTCAGATTCCAACTACTCTTCTTGCAATGGTTGATGCGTCAGTTGGTGGTAAATTAGGAATTGATCTTAATGGACTAAAAAATCAGGTGGGACTTTTTTCGAATCCAAAATCAGTTATTATTAATCCAAAATTTTTAGACACATTACCAGATAATCAGTTGAGATCAGGGTTTGGAGAAGTTGTAAAGCACGCACTTATTTCAGATAAAAACTTATGGGAAACAATTAGAAATAGTTCATTTAATGATTTGAATTGGAAAGATATTATAGAAATCTCTGTTAATATTAAGAATAATATCGTTCTTACAGATCCAAAAGAAGATGGTGAAAGAAAGAAACTTAATTTTGGGCATACTTTCGGACATGCCATTGAAAGCTATTACATACAAAAAGGAACTCCTATTCTCCATGGTGAAGCAATTTTTATGGGAATAATTCTAGAATCTGAACTTTCAAGTTTGACAGATTCAGATAAGAATCAGATTAAAAATTATATATTATCTAACTTTCAATTACCACATTTTCCATCAAAATCAGAACTTTTAACCTTGATGAGAAATGATAAGAAGAACCTTGATGAGAAAATTAATCTCTCTTTATTAAAAGAAATAGGAGATTGCACGATAGATAACTTGTTCTCAGATAATGAATTATAAGGTTTCACATCCCACTAAAGTAGTAAATTGTGAAATAGATTTACCCTCATCAAAAAGTATCTCAAATCGATTACTAATAATTCAAGCGCTTTGTAAAGAAAACTTTACAATAGAAAATCTATCAGATTCTGATGATACAATTAGTTTACAAAAAGCATTAGTTAATAATACCAAAACTATTGATGTTGGTGCAGCCGGCACTACTTTTCGTTTCTTAACTGCTTATCTTGCTATAAGAGAAGGAAAGGAATGTATTTTAACTGGAACTGATAGAATGAAAGAAAGACCCATTATAGAACTGGTTGGGGCATTACAAAGTTTAGGTGCAAAAATAAAATATACAGAAAAAGAGGGGGGCCCTCCATTAAAGATAATAGGAAAAGATTTGAGAGGAGGAAAAATCACCATTGATGGGAGTGTTAGTTCTCAATTTATTTCGGCTTTACTACTAATTGCTCCAACTCTAAAAAATGGATTAAATCTTAAAATTGAGGGTGAAATTGTTTCGAAACCTTACATCAACATGACTTTGAAACTCATGCAAGAATTTGGAGGAGAGAGTAGTTGGAATGGTAACACAATTGAAGTAAAACCTCAAAATTATATTGCTAAAAACTTTGAAGTAGAATCGGATTGGTCTGCAGCAACATTTTGGTTTGAGATAGCAGCTCTTTCTAAAAGTTGTAACATTAAACTATACAGACTTTCTGAAAAATCTATTCAAGGAGATAAAAAAGCAACTGCTATTTTCAAGAAGTTGGGAGTCTCTTCTGTTTCTGAAAATAACACTTTAATCCTGACAAAAAACAAGAATATTAATTTTCCAAAACACATCAACTTATTAGCAATACCTGATTTATATCAACCACTAAAATGCACGCTTTTTGCAGTAAATAATAATCCGGAAATAAAAGGAATACAAACCTTAAAGGATAAAGAAACAAATAGAATAGATGCAGTAGAAAAGGAACTAATAAAGCTCACTTCTTCTAAAATAATTGAAACTTATAAGGACCATAGAATGGCTATGAGTTTTGCTCCTTTATCTTTAAAATTTGGAGAAATACAAATCAATAATGCAGAAGTTGTAAGTAAATCCTATCCAAATTTCTGGAAAGATCTAGAAAAAGGAGGGTTTAAAATATTTCCTTTAACTGACTCAAACAACTAATTTCAAAAGCAACTTTTTCAGTATGCTTTTCACTATTCGGATTAAAATATATACCATCTATTCCGAGATTTTGACAGCCAATAATATCTACTTTCAAATCATCTCCAACATAAACACTTTCGCTTGATCTTGCATTTGCAGTTTCTAAGGCAAACTCAAATATTTTAGGATTTGGCTTCATTACTCCAATTTGCTCAGAAGTAATAATAGAATCAAAGTATTTTGTCAAATTGGCATGCTTTAATTTTACATGCTGCACTTTATGAAATCCGTTTGTAATGATGTGTAGTTTATATTTACCAAAAAGATAATCCAACACTTCTGTACTAGATGGAAATAATTGATTTTTTTTAGGACAAATGGAAATATATTGTTCCCCAATTGCTGCTGCAAGAACAGAATTCTGTATTCCAAAATCAGATAATGCCCTTTGAAATCGTTCTCTTCTTAAGTCTTTTTGTGAAATTTCTCCAACTCTGTAAAGTCCCCACAATTTTTCATTATGTGCTTTGTAAATTTGGATAAATTTATCTGCATTTGGGATTCCTTTCTCTTTTAAATGAAATGTGGAAAATAATTCCTCTAATGTGCTATGGGAATTGGTTTCGAAATCCCAAAGTGTTCTGTCTAAATCGAAAAAGATATGTCTAATTTTCATTTAAATCTTCTCACCAAAAGCCAAATCACCTGCATCTCCAAGTCCTGGGACAATATAGGATTGTGCAGTCATTTCAGCATCTTCCCCTCCAAGCCAAAGGGTGCAATTTTGCATGGGAATATTCTCTTTTACATAATCCACTCCTTCTGCAGATGCAATAATTGCAACAATATGAATATGTTTTGGGTTTCCTTTGCTCATTATAGCTTCCATTGCTAAAATCATGGAAGAGCCACTCGCTAACATTGGATCGCATAAAATAATGGTTTCATCATCTAGATTAGGAGAGGACATATATTCAATCTTTACTTCAAAATCACCATTCTTTTTATGTTTTCGATAAGCTGAAATAAAACAATTATCGGAACTATCAAAGTAGTTTAAAAATCCTTGATGCAAAGGCAATCCTGCTCTTAAAATGGTAGCAAGAACTGGTTTTTCTGTCATTAAACTTTCTGTTGAAATACCAAGGGGAGTAGTGATATCTTTGCTTTTATACTCCATTTCTTTGCTGATTTCATAAGCAAAAATCTCCCCAATTCTTTCAATATTTCTTCTAAAACGCATAGCATCATTTTGAATTTCTACATCTCTTATCTCTCGAATAAAGTGATTGAAAATAGAATTCTGTTTTCCTAAGTGAATTGTTCTCATTTTTTATATCTTCTCTATTAAATAATAGCATTTTTTCTCTGCCCCAAATGAAGCGTAAAATCGTGCCAAGGAAGGAATCATTGAACCTTCAAAGTCCAAAATTAAGGAATCTTTCTTAAAATTTTCAATATAAGTGTCAATTAAAAAATGGTTTGCCCCTATTTCCTTTGCAGTTTTGTTAGATGCTGAAAACAAAAAAACAGACTTTTTAAGGCAATTGGTAAAAAAGGCTGCACTTATTAGCTTTCCTTCTTTATACACCCCCAAACAACTTCCTTTTTCTTTTTGATGTATTTTATCTAGTAACTCTAATAATGTAGAATAAGCTTTGCTGTTTAATTCTGCAACTTCTTTTGCTTTATTTTCTTTAAATAATTGAATGAGTGCACTGCTTTCACACTTTTTTATTTGCAAATCGTGCTGTGCAGCTTTTTTCAAATTTCTTTTCACATTCTGAGAGTATTTTTTTCTAACCTCTTCAACATCATCAGAAATATCTAATTCAAAATTATCTTTTATTTTGGCATTATCTAATTGATTATGAATTTGCAAACTCCTTATCCATACTTTTTTTGGAATAGCTTTCAAAAAAGATTTCACATCCTCTAAATCATTAACAGAAAATAACCCTAATTTTTGGGTAAACAAAGGTTGAGAAATGTAAGAAATTCCCAATCTCTTCTTTATTGGTAATGGAAAAATAGCTTTATAATCCTCTTTAACTAAAGCAGACCAATTAGGTGAAACAATATCCAAATACCAAGTGTAAGCATAAATCAATTCATTTTGGGAATCCGCCACACAGCTATCCCATTTTCTTTTATCAATTTTATTATTTGCATAAAGCTTAATCACGATTGTGCCACTTTAATCATTTCCTTGTAAACGCTTTCCCAGCCCTCCCATTGTTTGTAATTGCTGAAAGTATCGTTATGCCAAAGCGAAATAAAGGTGCCATTTACATTTTTTACTTCTTCAATTAATGCAGAGATTTGAGCAATGGATTTTGCAGGGGACAATTTTAGATAATAGAATAGCGTAGCATCCATCACAGCAAAAGGGTGAATTTTTATGGGGAGAATGGTTTCTGTGTCTAAATTATAGAAGGTATAAGCCGAGCAAATACTGGCACGAAAACCAATTGCAGAAGCAAAGCCCATAGTATAATCATCCCTTATTCCAAGATCTACTAATTGATTGTACGTTTCAGGAATCGTGAGCTTTAAGAAATGCTGTCTGCTTTTAGTAACTTCCCTTTTTGTAATCCCTTCCAATCGCTTTATTTCTTTGGGTAATTTAGCAAAATTAGTGTTTGAGCCATAGGAAGGATGAATGCCAATTGAGGCGTAATCGGCTAGGCGTTTTATTAGAAGTTGAAACTTCCTTTTTGTAAAAGAAATATTTTTGTCGTTTAATCCATAATCGGCCAAAAGAATAAAATAAATAACTTTTAAATTATATTCTTTCTGCAATTTTAGTTGAGTATCATAAGTATCGTAAGGGTCTTTCTTTTTGCCTGAAAGGACAGCAAACCTTTGCTGAATACCATTAAAATCAAAATTGAAAAGAGAGGCAAAAAACCCAGCTAATGAGCGAACAAATCCTTTTTCCAAATAATAAAAAGCATTGTCAATATCAATAGTGGAAATGTAATTATAAGTAGGAGAGATCACCTCTAAATCAGGGTGCTTTTGTTTAATCTTTTGCATTAATGAATTTGCCCAAATATTGATTAATGGCTTTTGCAGAAAATCATGTTTGTAGGCTAAAGAATTTTCTGCTTGAAACCTCTGATGAATATCTTTTACAGAAGGTAAATATTCTTCATACCGACTCACTAAATAAAAACTTGCAGAAAAAACATCAAAACCCATACTACTATCAGATTGTGATTGAAAAAAAGCAGGGATATTATTTTGGGGACTCACATTTATATCCTGCTGATTGATTCCCTTTTCATTTAACAATCCTATACTTTCAATGAAGATCTCATCCTCAAAACTAGTATTGGAATAATTCAATTTTGCCGCATCAAATGCCTTAAATTCATCCTCTCTCTCGGTTATCTGAAATTTAATTTGATAAATTTCATTAAAAAAAAGCTTAAAAATATACTTATGCCTGGAAGTTATTTTGGGTGTGTAGATAAGTAGCATCTGTATTTGAAATTTTAATGATTTAATTTGCGAATAAAAATAATAAAAAAAGGCTTGACCCTGTTGGGCTAAGCCTTTTATTCTTTAAAAAATAATTCCCTTTTTAGGATAGTGAGCTTAGATATTTAGCTAATTTTGATTTCAAATTAGAGGCTTTATTCTTATGAATAATATTCCTTTTTGCTAATTTATCGAGCATAGCTACTACCTTAGGAAATAGATCAGCTGCTTCCTTTTTGGAAGTTAATACTTTTAACTTTCTAACTGCATTTCTTGCAGTTTTATGAAAGTATTTATTAAATAATCTTCTTTTTTCAGATTGTCTAATTCGTTTGATTGCAGATTTATGATTTGCCATAATTAAAATATTTTAGTAGCCCGTAGGGGATTCGAACCCCTGTTACCAGGATGAAAACCTGGCGTCCTGA
>CAJWUS010000069.1 GCA_913047525.1 uncultured Flavobacteriales bacterium
GGGCTGTGGATGGTACAGCAACCTTACTTTTACCAGCTTGCATAAATTGCAAAAGAGCCATTTGAGCAGTTGCATCTTGCATTGCTACTCTGTCTGTCGCGAAATCCACATAATCAACTCCTCTCGTAAATGCAGTTTCTACATTTACATTCCAAAGGTGAGTGTAAAGAATTTTTTCTGATAAAGTTAAAGGTTTCCCTGTTGCTTTTCGTGCAGATTGAATCCTTTCGGGAAACTTACTATAAACCTTTTTTATCATATTAATATCGAATGCCATATATGTTTTTTAAAGGTAAATTAAGTATTGCAAAGTTAAAAAAATAAAAGGGTGAAATGAGATTTTGGGCTCCCTTTTTGTATCTTGCCCAAGCGTATGCAAGTATATTTTGAGAACATAAAAATAGCCATTCAGGCCATTAAGCATAACCTACTAAGAAGCATACTTACAATACTTATTATTGCAATTGGAATCATGTCTTTGGTGGGGATTCTAACTGCTATTGAATCCATTAAAGGCTCCATATCTGAGAATTTCACTTCCATGGGTGCCAATACCTTTACCATTAAAAATTATGGCATGCACATTCGTATTGGAAAAGATGGAGAAAAGCCCAAAAACTATCCGCCAGTCAAATACCGAGATGCAGTTAGTTTTAAGGAAAAATATGAATTCCCCTATAAGGTTTCAATTTCCTCATGGGTTGCTGGTGCGGCAACTGTAAAATACGAAAACAGAAAAAGTGACCCCAATATTAGCGTTTGGGGGACGGATGAAAACTATCTTTTTACATCTGGCTATGAACTAACAGATGGAAGGAATTTCTCGATTGATGAAATAGATTTTGGTAGAAATGTAATTATTATCGGCAAGGAAGTAAAGGACAAAGTTTTTCCTAATACAAGTGCTGTCGGAAAAACCATAACGGGAGGGGACTTGAGATTTAAAGTGATTGGCGTATTGGCAGAAAAAGGTTCTGCTATGGGTTTTGGTGGCGATAAAACAGTGCTAATCCCCATTACTTATGCAAGACAATTTTTTAGTAGAAGCAATCAGTCCTACACCATTAGTGTAATGTGCAATAAAATAGAAGAATTAGATCCGGCAATTGGTGCTGGAATTGCACAATTTAGAAATGTCAGAAAACTAAAACCAATTCAGGAGGATAATTTTACCATTGTAAAAAGTGATAATTTGGCAAATATGCTCATTGAAAATATAAAATATGTGACCATGGCAGCAACCCTTATTGGTATCATTACTTTAATTGGAGCAGCAATAGGGCTGATGAATATTATGTTGGTATCGGTTACTGAAAGAACCAAAGAAATTGGTATCCGAAAAGCAATGGGCGCAACTCCTTATTTGATAAGAGATCAGTTTTTAACAGAAGCTATTGTGGTTTGTCAGTTGGGCGGATTGGTGGGTATTGTTCTTGGCGTTCTTATCGGAAATTTGACATCCTCTTTTATTGGTGGTGTTTTTGTAATTCCTTGGCTTTGGATATTTTCCGGAATATTGCTTTGTATTATGGTTGGTATTGTTGCTGGAATATTCCCAGCACTGCAAGCCGCCAAGCTTGATCCTATTGAATCCCTAAGGTACGAATAAAAAAAGCCCTTTCAGTTGAGAGGGCTTTTAATCATTTATTTTAGAATTTAATTATTCGGCAATAACCTCAAAAGGTACTGTTACACTTACACTTCTATGAAGGCGAACTTCTGCCTCATATTTCCCCACTTCTTTAATTGTAATAAGTTTTACAAATCGTTTGTCAATTTCATGGCCAAGTGCTTCTAATGCATCAGTAAACTGAATGGTTGTAACAGAGCCAAAAAGCTTTTGTCCACCTTCCGCTACTTTTGCTCTTACTTTTATATCTAGATTAGAAATTACTTCCGCAATATTATTAGCATCTGCAACTACTTTCTCTTCTTTACCTGATCTTTGTCTTAGTTTCTCTTCTAAAACTTTCACAGCCGAATCGGTAGCAATAACGGCCTTTCCTTTTGGAATTAAAAAATTTCTGGCAAAGCCATCTTTTACCTTTACAACTTCATCTGCAAAGCCCAATTTTTCGATATTTTCTTTTAATATAACTTTCATAGCTCTATTTTAATAAATCGCTAACATAGGGCAATAATGCAATTTGTCGTGCACGCTTTACCGCAACTGATAATCTTCTTTGGAATTTTAAGGATGTTCCTGTAAGTCTTCTTGGAAGAATTTTCCCTTGCTCGTTCAAAAAACGCATCAAAAAGTCAGGGTCTTTATAATCAATATATTTTATTCCCATTTTTTTGAAACGGCAATATTTATCTCTATTTCTTTTGTCGATATCAACTGGTGAAAGATATCTTATCTCAGATTCTGCTTTATTGAATTTACTCATGATGTAACTTCCTCCTTTTCTTTTTTGTTAGCACTTAATCTCTTCCTTCTTCTATCGGCATATGCTATGGAATATTTGTCCAAGCGAACAGTTAGCCATCTCATGATGCGCTCATCTCTTTTGAATTGAACTTCCAAATCAGCAATAATATCGCCTTCTGCCTCAAATTCTATGAAGTAGTAAAATCCAGTATTTTTCTTTTGGATAATATACTTCAATTTTTTTAATCCCCAATATTCCTCATTGCCAATTTTGGCTTTGTGGTTTTTCAGGGTTTTTGTAAACTTTTTTACCGTTTCCCTCATCTGTTCATCAGACAAGACGGGATTCATAATGAAAACGGTTTCGTAATTGTTCATTTTTTCCTTTTTTGGTTAATAATAAATTTTGGGCTGCAAATTTAACAAAACTAATTAAATCAGCAAGGAAGTGTTTTGTAATATTTTTTACCATTTTTTCGTTAGAAATGTTACTTTTGTTTTTCTTAATTTCGAAATTATTTTTATGGGAGAATTCATTGTGTCAGCCAGAAAATATAGACCAACTACTTTTAAGCAGGTAGTAGGACAATCGGCTATTACAACAACCCTAATTAATGTAATTTCTGAAAATCATTTGGCACAATCTTTCCTTTTTTGTGGACCAAGAGGAGTGGGCAAAACTACTTGTGCTCGGATTTTAGCCAAAACAATCAATTGCCAAAACATAAACGAAAAAGTAGAGCCATGCAATAGTTGTGAGTCCTGTACTTCTTTTAATGAGTCGAACTCTTTTAATATTCATGAGTTGGATGCTGCATCTAATAATTCGGTGGATGATATCCGAAATTTGATAGATCAAGTTCGCTTTGCTCCGCAAATTGGCAACTATAACATATATATTATTGATGAGGTGCATATGCTCTCCTCAGCTGCTTTTAACGCTTTCCTTAAAACATTGGAAGAACCGCCAAGCCACGCTATTTTTATTTTAGCGACCACAGAAAAACACAAAATAATTCCTACTATTTTATCTAGATGTCAGATTTTTGATTTTAAGAGAATCAGTACAGACGACATTGTGAGTCATTTAACTTTTGTTGCCGAAAGTGAGAACATATTAGCCGAGCAAGATGCCCTACATATTATCGCGCAAAAATCGGATGGCTCATTAAGAGATTCTCTTTCCATCTTTGATAGATTAGCAAGCTTTTCAAAAGGAATAACTTATAAATTAGTAATTGAGAACTTGAATATTTTGGATCATGATTATTATTTCAAAATAACAAATTCTATTTTGGAGCAAGATATTTCCAATGCACTACTTACTTTTAATATAATTCTAGAAAATGGTTTTGATGGCCATCATTTCATAAACGGACTTGCTTCTCATTTTAGAGATTTGCTGGTATCAAAAGATAAGGAAACGCTTGTACTTTTAGAAAAAGGAAAGGCACTAAAACAGCAATATTTGGAGCAATCAAACAACTGTGAGCAAACCTTTTTACTGAGAGCATTGGATATTTGCAATAAATGTGATGTGCAATATAAAACAAGCAAAAATCAACAACTTTTGGTGGAACTGACTTTAATGAAATTGTGTAGTATTGGTATTGAAGAGTTGAAAAAAAAAACAACTAATAGTATAAAACTTCCAACTTCAAGTCCGAAACAGGAGAAAGTGGTTGCTGATGCCATTACGGAAATAAAAAAAGAGGAGCAAAAAGTAGAAGTGCTAATAGAAAAGCCAAAGCAAACGCAAACTAATGGGGTAGAAATTGAGAAACAGGACAGCAAAATATCCCAACTGATTTCCATTTCTGATTTGCCTGACCCGCTAAAAGATGAGCAAAGGCAAGAGACAATAAAAGACAAGAAGAAAAATGAATTTAACAATGAGGAATTACAAAAGGTTTGGCAGGAGTATATAAGTATTCAAAAGGAAAAAGGAAAACCTAATTTTGCAACCACACTGGATATGAATTCTCCTGTTTTAAAAGAGGGTAATCAAGTGGAGATTTTGATAAGTAATAAATCGCAAGAAATAGTAATTGAAAAAGAAAAAATAGATTTGCATGAGTATTTAAGAAAAAAATTAGAAAATGATGCTATTGAAGTAATCACAAAGATTCAAGAAAATAATAAGGAGAAAGTACCTTATACTAATAAAGATAAATATGAACAAATGACAAAAGAGAATCCTAAGTTGCAAAGTTTAAAAGAAAAATTAGGACTTGATTTTGACTTCTAAAAAACAAACCAAATGAACAAAAAAACACTAACAATTATTTTAGTAAGCATATTATTAGCATTACTAATTTTTAATCAAACTAAAGAGATGAAAATAGAGAATAGATACGAAACAGCAAAAAATGATCCCTTAGATGCGAGAATTTACACCTTAGATAATGGTTTAAAAGTATACTTGAGCGTTTATAAAGATGCACCAAGAATTCAAACCAATATTGCGATAAAAGCTGGTAGTAAAGATGATCCAAAAGATGCTACAGGGCTAGCTCATTATTTGGAGCATATGCTTTTTAAAGGAACAGATGTGTATGGTAGTTTAGATTATGAAAAAGAAAAACCACTTTTAGACAAAATTGAGATGCTGTATGAAGAATATCGTTCCATAGCAATGACTGATACTGCAAATCGTGAGCGTGTTTGGAATCAAATTGATTCTGTTTCTGGGGAAGCAGCAAAATTTGCTATTGCCAATGAATATGATAAAATGCTTAGCGGTATTGGGGCAAAAGGAACCAATGCTTATACTTCAAATGAAAAGACGGTTTATGTAAATGATATTCCTTCTAATCAAATTGAGAAATGGTTGAAGATAGAGGCAGAACGTTTTAGAAAGCCTGTCTTGCGACTTTTTCATACGGAATTGGAAACTGTTTATGAAGAAAAAAATAGAGGATTAGATAATGATGGAAGAAAAATGTTTCAGGCTTTAATGGCTGGTTTATTTCAAAAACACCAGTATGGAACGCAAACAACTATTGGTACAATCGCTCATCTTAAAAACCCATCTTTAGTAGAAATCAATAAATTCTACACTAAAAACTATGTTCCAAATAATATGGCTATTTGTCTTTCAGGAGACTTGGATTATAATGAAACTATTAAGTTAATTGATAAATATTTTGGAAGTTTTGAAAGAAAAGAAGATCCTTCTTTTGAGGTAGCTAAAGAGGATGAAATACAGAAACCAATAATAAAAGATGTGTATGGCCCTGAAGCAGAAAGATTGTATATTGGTTTTCGTTTCCCTGGGGTAGATTCTGAGATTACTAATAAGCTAGGGTTAACAGATATGATTCTTTCAAACAGCACTGCAGGGTTGATTGATTTAAATTTAAATCAAGAGCAAGAGATTATAGGAGGAGGTTGTTTCCCTTATGTACTTAAAGATTATTCAATGCACGGATTTTATGGAAGTCCAAAGCAAGGCCAGAGTTTAGAAGAAGTAAAAGATTTACTATTGGCTGAGATTGAGAAAGTAAAATCAGGGGATTTTCCCGACTGGTTAATTCCCGCAATTATTAATGATTTTAAATTAGAACAAATCAAGAAATATGAAAGTAACAATGGTAGAGCTGGTCAGTTTGTGGAGTCGTTTATTTTAGATCTACCATGGGAAGATTTTACTAATAAAATTAATGAGATGGCTAAATTAACAAAGCAGGATATTATAGACTTTGCAAATCATTATTATAGTAATAATTATGTAGTCGTTTATAAGCGTCAAGGAATTGATGAGTCGGTTTTGAAGGTTGCAAAACCAAAAATAACTCCTGTTGATGTAAATCGCACATCTGAGTCAAATTTTTTAACTGCAATTATGGATGAAGAGGTGAATGAAATTGAGCCAGTTTTCTTAGATTTTGAAACGGATATTCAAAAATCAAACATTGGAGAAGTAGAGATTCTTTATAAAGAAAATACAGAAAATGATATTTTTAAACTGGATTACCAGATTAAAAAAGGAACAGATGAAAATCCTAAATCCAAAATGGCAGCTGAATATCTAAAATATTTAGGAACCAGAGATATATCAGCATCAAAGAAGCAGGAAGAATTTTATAAAATTGGAGCCGAGATGAATGTGAGTTGTAATGCAGAAGAGATAAAAATATCACTTACAGGCTTGAATGAGAATTTTGAAGAATCGATTGCCTTAATGGAAGATGTTTTAGCAAATGCTGTTGCAGATGAAGATGCTCTTTCAAACCTTAAAATGGATATGCTTAAGAAACGAGAAGACGCTAAGAAAAATAAGCAGACAATTCTTTTTAGAGCAATGGGAGCGTATGCAAGATATGGTGCGAACTCTTCCTTTTCTAATGTACTCTCTGATGAAGAAATTGAAAATACAACAGCTGTTGAGTTGATAGAAATTATACATAATTTAACCAAAGATGAGCATATAATCCTTTATTACGGACCATCTTCTACTACAGAGTTAA
>CAJWUS010000070.1 GCA_913047525.1 uncultured Flavobacteriales bacterium
GATGTGTTGGAACAAGATATTGTGCAAACAACTGTCCTTATAAAGTAAGAAGATTCAATTGGTTCCAATATTCAGAGAACGATAAATTTGATTTCAATATGAATGACGATTACGGAAAGATGGTATTAAATCCTGATGTTGTTGTTCGTTCAAGAGGAGTTATTGAAAAATGTTCAATGTGTTTACAGAAAATACAAGAAATTAAGTTGGATGCGAAAAAAGCAGGAAGAACAGTTAATGATGAAGATGCGCAAACTGCTTGTTCATCAGCTTGCCCTACTAATGCCATTGTATTTGGAGATGTAAATGACGCTTCACATCAGGTACAAGCGCTAAAGAAAGACAAAAGAGCTTATCAATTATTAGAGCACTTAAATGTCTCGCCATCAGCGTTCTATCAAACAAAAATTAGAAATAAATCTTAATAAAGAGATATGCAAAAAGAAGCAACAATTAGAGACCCATTAATTCTTGGCAAGAAATCATATCATGATATAACAAAGGATGTAGCTCGTCCCGTTGAAGGGAAAGCCAATAAGTATTGGTGGATTCTTTTCTCCCTGTCATTTGTTTTGTTCCTTTGGGGAGTTTTGTCAATAGCATATACAGTTGGTACTGGTATTGGGGTTTGGGGATTGAATAAAACTGTAAACTGGGCTTGGGATATTACAAATTTTGTTTGGTGGATCGGAATAGGGCATGCCGGAACTTTAATCTCAGCTGTATTGTTATTGTTCCGTCAGAAATGGAGAATGTCAATTAATCGTTCAGCAGAGGCAATGACAATTTTTGCTGTAGTACAAGCGGCACTTTTCCCTATTATACATATGGGGAGACCATGGCTTGCATATTATGTTTTTCCAATTCCGAATCAGTTCGGATCTCTCTGGATGAACTTTAACTCTCCATTGATTTGGGATGTATTTGCAATTTCTACTTATTTTTCCGTATCTGTGGTATTTTGGTATATTGGGTTAATACCTGATTTTGCAATGATAAGAGACAGAATGAGTGCTACCATTAGCCCAATGAAAAAACAATTGTATTCTTTCCTTTCTTTTGGCTGGAGTGGAAAAGCAAAACATTGGCAAAGGTTTGAAGAAGTTTCATTGGTATTAGCAGGATTAGCAACCCCACTAGTATTTTCAGTACACTCTATTGTATCAATGGATTTTGCAACTTCTATTATTCCTGGTTGGCATACAACAATTTTTCCTCCTTACTTTGTGTTAGGTGCATTGTTCTCAGGATTTGCAATGGTAGAAACGTTACTTATTATTATGAGAAAGGTTGTAAACTTAGAATCATATATTACAGTCAAACATATTGAATATATGAATATTATTATTTTGCTTACAGGTTCATTAGTAGGGACAGCTTACATTACTGAGCTTTTTATGTCATGGTATTCTGGTGTTGAGTTTGAACAATATGCTTTTTTAAATAGAGCAACTGGGCCCTACTGGTGGGCATATGCAATTATGATGTCATGTAATGTGCTTACTCCACAATTATATTGGATTAAGAGTATTCGAACTTCTTTTGTAGCAACATTTATCTTATCAATTTTTGTAAATATTGGCATGTGGTTTGAGCGTTTTGTGATTATTGTAACTTCTTTACACAGGGACTTCTTACCATCATCATGGAGTATGTTCTCTCCATCGTTTATTGATATAGGAATTTATTTAGGAACAATCGGATTCTTCTTTGTATTGTTCCTGCTATATGCAAGAGTTTTCCCAGTTATTGCACAAGCAGAATTAAAAACTATTGTTAAATCTTCAGGGTCTGAATATAAAAACAAAAAATAATGAGTACAAATACAATATACGGAATTTTTGATGATGAAGAAGTACTATTGTCTTCAGTAAAAGAGATACGATCTAACAACATTGAAATTAAGGAAGTGTATTCTCCTTTTCCTGTTCATGGCTTAGATAAAGCATTAGGGTTAAAAGAAACTAGAATGGCAATTACATCATTTATTTATGGATGTTTAGGCTTAACGCTAGGGTCCTTAATGATTTATTACATGATGCAAGTAGATTGGCCGCAGAACATAGGAGGAAAGCCTAACTGGACATTTTATCATAATGTCCCGGCTTTTGTTCCAGTATTATTTGAATGTACGGTACTCTTTGCTGCACATTTAATGTCAATTACTTATCTGTTCAGAAATGGCTTGTTTCCTGGAGCAAAATCGGATAGCCCAGATGAAAGAACAACTGATGATAAATTCTTAATGGAAATTGAGGTTGAAGGAGATGCGTCTGCAATAAAAGAGATCTTGAAGAAAACAGGTGCTTCAGAAATTAATGAAAAAGACTTTTAATCATGAATAAAGTATTTAATAAACTTGGATTTTTTACTGTAGTATTATTTTTCTCATCATGTACAGGAGGCGACTCTAGTCCTGGATATGAATATATGCCAAATATGTATCGTTCTCCATCTCAAGAAACTTATGGTGAGAATACTATTAACGGAATGAATGCAAGAACTCCTGTTGAAGGGACTATTGCTAGAGGTAAATTATCAACCTTTAATTTTGACGAGACATTAGATGGTTATTTAAAGGCTGGGGATGAAGCAATTAATCCAATTGAGAATAATGCTGAAAATCTTGCAGATGGGAAAGAATTATACGGAATGTTTTGCGAGCATTGCCATGGAGAAACTGGAGCTGGAGGCGGTACAGTAAAACATGCACTTTACTCGGTAGTTCCTCATTACAATGATGGCAAATTAATAAGAAGAGCTGGCGTTCCTATGAATGATTTAAAGGCAGGGCATATCTTCCATGCTATTACTTATGGATTAAATTCTATGGGACCACATGCATCTCAACTTTCGGAAGAGGAAAGATGGAAAATAACTCTTTATGTACAAGAAGAATTACAACATTACGGTTTAGAATAAAAAATATAATAGAATGTTTACAATAGATAAAAAAGCAAAGAATCTTTCAATGACCTTAATGGCAATTGGACTTATTGCATTAATTTTTGGGTTTGTATCAAATCCTCATGGCGCTTGGTCTGCACTTTTATTTAACACATATTTCTATTTAGGGATATCAGTATTTGCAGTATTTTTTGTTGCCTTACAATATGTTGCTGAAGCAGGATGGTCAATTGTTTTAAAAAGAGTTCCTGAGGCTATTATGGGCGCATTACCTGTATTTAGTGCAATTATGTTATTAATCATGGTAGCATCTATTATGCATTGGAATCATATTTATCACTGGCTACATGAAGGAATTATGAATCCTGCAAGTGATCATTATGATTCAATTATTGCCGGGAAAGAAGCTTATTTAAATGCAACTTTCTTTATTATCAGAACAATAATTTATTTATTAGGATGGAGTTTCTTTGCTAGAAAACTAAGAACGTTATCTGTTTTAGAAGACAAGGAAGGTGGTACTTCAATTCACTTTAGAGGAGTAAGTACCTCAGCTTGGTTCATGGTGTTTTTTGCGATAACATCTGCTATGGCATCTTGGGATTGGATTATGTCAATTGATACGCACTGGTTCTCAACTATCTTTGGATGGTATGTTTTTTCAGAATGGGCAGCAATAGGATTTACAACTATTTTATTATTTACACTTTACTTGCAAAGACAAGGATACTTAAAAGATGTAAATGATAGCCATATTCATGATTTAGGAAAATGGATTTTTGCATTCTCATTGGTGTGGACTTATATTTGGTTTTCTCAGTTTATGCTTATTTGGTACTCCAATATTCCAGAGGAAGTAACTTATTATACTGCCAGATTGGAAGTACATAATTACAAATTCTTATTTTGGTTTTCTATGCTGATAAACTTTTTATTTCCTCTTATCTTACTAATGAGTAGAGATGCAAAACGAAAAAAAGGAAGATTGATTTTTGTAAGTATTATTATTTTAATTGGACACTGGATTAACTCTTATTTATTGGTTGCTCCAGGAACATTAAATACTCATGGTCATATTGGATTTTCCGAAATAGGAATAGGACTTGGCTTTGCAGGATTGTTAATTCATTTTACACTAAACACTTTAACAAAGGCACCATTAGAAACTTCAAACCATCCTATGCTTGATGAATCTAAGCATTTACATCACTAAAAATTGTTAATACAAAATTTAAGGGTTAGTATTTTAGCCCTTTTTTTATGAATTAGTTTGCTTACATTTGCTTTTGTAATGAGTGAAGAATTAGATTCAAATATTGAAAATCTTTCAGAAGAAGAAATCGTTTTTGAACAAGTTTTACGACCCAAGTTATTCAATGATTTTTTTGGACAAGAACAAATTGTAGAGAATCTGAAAATATTTATTCAAGCAGCAAGTGAGAGAAATGATGCACTTGACCATACGCTTTTGCATGGTCCTCCAGGGCTTGGCAAAACTACTTTAGCCTATATTATAGCTAATGAATTAGGTGTAAATATTAAAACTACTTCTGGCCCGGTATTGGATAAGCCAGGAGATTTGGCTGGGCTTCTGACTAATTTAGAAGAGAGAGATGTTCTTTTTATTGATGAAATTCATAGATTAAATCCAGTTATTGAAGAATATTTATATTCTGCAATGGAAGATTTCCAAATTGATATTATGATAGAATCTGGTCCGAATGCCCGCTCTGTTCAATTGCAAATAAATCCTTTTACCTTGATAGGAGCAACTACTCGTTCAGGATTACTTACTTCCCCACTTAGAGCAAGGTTTGGAATTAATTCCCGCCTTTCATATTATCCTTCAGATTTACTTTCAGGAATTGTAAATCGTTCGGCTTCCATATTAGATGTTGGTATTACAAAAAATGCAACAACAGAAATAGCCAGAAGAAGTAGAGGAACGCCAAGAATAGCAAATGCAATACTTAGAAGAATTCGTGACTTTGCTCAAATAAAAGGAGATGGAAATATCAATTTAGAGATTACTAATTCTTCATTGAAAGCACTAAATGTAGATGCAGATGGATTAGATGAGATGGACAATAGAATCCTTTCGGCTATCATTGATAAATTTGATGGAGGACCTGTTGGAATAAGCACTATTGCTACTGCTGTTGGAGAGCAAGTCGGGACTATTGAAGAGGTATATGAACCTTTTTTAATTCAGGAAGGATATTTGATGCGTACCCCAAGAGGTAGGCAAGTGACTGAAAAATCCTTCAAGCACTTAGGTAAAACAGGGCCGACAAAGCAATCAGATTTGTTTGATTAAAAATGTCTTCTCCAAATCATACTTTTTTACTCAAAGAAAAAGCAAAAGAACTAGGTTTTACTTATTGCAAAGTATCCAGAGCAGATTTTTTACATAAAGAAGCACTACAATTAGAAAGATGGCTCGCCAAAGATTCCCATGGAGAGATGAACTATATGGAAAGTCATTTCGACAAACGACTCGACCCAAGACTATTGGTGGATGGAGCAAAGTCCGTAATTTCATTAGCGTTCAATTATTATCTCCCTGCAAAACAAGAGGATAAAAATGCACCTAAAATATCTATGTATGCTTTTGGTAAAGATTATCATAAAGTGGTAAAGAAAAAATTAAAATTACTTTTTCAGTTTTTGCAAGATGAAATGGGAGAGATAAACGGTCGTTTTTTTGTGGATTCAGCCCCTGTTTTAGAAAAAACCTGGGCAGAGAAAAGTGGCATTGGATGGGTTGGTAAACACACCAACTTAATAAGTAAAGAGCAGGGCTCTTATTTTTTTTTAGCAGAACTTATTGTAGATATTCCTTTTACTTATGATGCGCCAATAAAAGATTATTGTGGAACATGTACAAAATGCATTGATGCTTGCCCAACTGATGCCATAACAGAGCCCTATGTAGTAGTTGGCAGTAAATGTATTTCCTATTTTACCATTGAGCTGAAAAATTCTATCCCAAAAAATATGCAAGGAAAGTTTGAAAATTGGATGTTTGGCTGTGATATTTGTCAAATTGTTTGCCCTTGGAACAAATTTTCAATTCCTCATAATGAGCCCAGTTTTTTGCCGAAAAAAGAATTATTATCTTTTAAAAAAGAAGATTGGAAAAATTTAACAGAAGAAAAATTTGAGGAAATATTTGAAGGGTCAGCTGTGAAAAGGACTGGCTTTAAGGGCCTTAAAAGAAATATAGAATTTATTAAGAAATCTGATCGAACACTTCCAAGATAATCCCCTTGTACTGACTAAAAGTCGCAAGTGTCCAAATTTTTAAATGGGTTATTTCTGTTTTAGTAAGCCATCTAAGGCTTTTTTGCAATTCTTTTCTAAAAAGGGCTTTATCGAAACTGACTTTATTAAGGACTTTTTTACTGAATTCTAACATGTCATCTATTTTTATCTATATCATAACACAAAGTTGGGTAAATTATTGTTTTTTCCCCCAACTATATGCCTTATTTTGTAAACCAGAGAGTGTTAATACCCTGTCAATTACAGTAGCCGCAAGTTCTTCAAAGTTTTTTGGTTTGCTATAAAATGAAGGTGTTGCGGGACAAATGATTCCTCCGGCTTCCGTAATACCTTTCATGTTTTTTATATGAATTAAATTATATGGAGTTTCTCTTGCAACTAAAATCAGTTTTCTTCTTTCTTTCAAAATTACATCAGCTGCTCTTGATGTTAAATCATAAGATATTCCATTTGCAATTCTTCCCATTGCACCCATTGAGCAAGGACAGATTATCATAATATTAAAGTTTGCTGAGCCACTTGCAAAAGGAGCCGTAAAATCCTTTTTTTTATAAAAAGTAAAAGGATAATTCTGATAGTCATTATTTCC
>CAJWUS010000071.1 GCA_913047525.1 uncultured Flavobacteriales bacterium
TTTATTCTATAACTATTCTTTTCTCTACTGTTCCATCATCATAGATGTAAAAGAGTGGTTGATTTGTTTCTTTTCCTAATACATCTATTGTTCGCAAAAGTTCTTTGTTTGTAATATATTCTTCTATACTTGTTGTCCCACTACAATTATTACTAAAGTAATGTTGTGAATCAATGATGCTCATAGCTATTGTCCAATTATTTGTTGAATAAGTGCTATCGTCAACATCTATACAAGTTAAAAAAGGATTATTATTCATTGAGATGGCATAAAAATTCTGATTATTTCCGTTTCTTATATCTAAACTACTAAGTAAATTATCTCCACATTGAAAATCTATAAGCAATGAATTGTTACTTACATCAAGAGAACTTAACTGGTTGTTATCACAAAATAAGTCCGTTAATTGTGTGTGAATACTAACATCTAAATTTGTAAGCTGATTGTCATAACAATATAAAGCAATTAAAGATGTGTTATTACTGACATCTAAGGTTGTCAAAAAATTTCCTGCACAATTTAAATAAGTTAGTGAAGTAAAGTCTTCTATCCCAGTTAAATCTGCTATTGAACTCCAAGCGGGTAATAATTGAGTGATTGTATCAATATTTGCAGTTAATACAGAATCATTTATCGCTATTCCATCTCCCATACCATTGGTTTCTAAATAATTCTCAAAATTATCATCAGGAACATATGTTTTTTGTGCTAAAGTTAATAGTGGCAAGCAAAGTAATATAAGTAGTAGTTTTTTCATTGTTAATCTGCTACAATTGTGAGCCACATATTAAAATTATTATTAGCCAATGAAGTATCACAATATATATTAGGCGACAACTGTGAATACCCGATTTGAAAATTCTCAGTATTTATAAGATTAGTATTATTATATGTCCTTATTTCTACATCTGCACATCCTGCAAATTGTGTTGTAAAAGAAAGGCTTAGATTATATGAAATTGTATTGCCAGAAACCCAATCTAAGATCCAATTATCAGTAGTATGTGAAACACTACCACCTAGTGTTTGGAAGTTTGCAGTTGATGTTGAGGCATAATAAGAATAAGTACCTTGGGGAGAATTAGATATGTCTATAACAGAATATATATTTTGATTTACCATTGTAGGGTTATATGGTGAGGCGGACTTATTATCCTTACAGGATGAGAAAATAGTTGATACTGCTAAAAGTGTGTAAAGAAGTTTTTTCATTATTAAAAATGTTAATTTATAATTATTTCATCCACAAAAATCCAAGCATCTGATCCAGCAGCAGGGTGCTCTTTTGGTAACTTTCCAACTGTTTTAGCAATTACTTTTAGGTATTTGGCCTTTGTTTCTTCTTCTTCAAAACTAAAAGTATGTTTAAACTTTCCTTCTTGCATAAGTGGTATGTTATGTGTTAAGCTGGCAAGTTCGGTAAAATTTTCTCCATCCTCAGAAACAGCATAACCTACAGAGGTTGGTAAGACAATCCAAGACAAATAGTATTGGAAAAAAGTAGTTTGAATGCTAGAAAATGTTGTTGTTTCCCCTAAGTCAATTACAACTTCAAAATCTGTTCCGGAAAATCCTTGGTAGTATCCATCACGGAAATTTTCTATACTGCCTAATAAGCCGTCTGTTAAATTATTATCACCCGTTCCTTTATAATGTTTGTTATATGGAATAGTATAGTGCACTTTTTTGCCAGTGGCTTTATGCATGATTATTTCTTGCTCAAACTCCCCATAAGGCTTTTCGTTTTTAAACCCTCTAGCCATTAAATTAGAGGTCTCATTTACGCCAAAAGGAACAGTGTATGCTTGCCAGTCTTTATTATTGAAGCTGTATTCTAAACGCATATCAGGACTGCCTTTAAAAAGAGAAACAGCAAAACTATCGGCATTAAAAATAACAGTTGAGGTAATAGGCACACTTTCAAAGCCATAAGTTACTCCTAGTGCATCTAGCTTAGGATAGTGTTTTTGCACACGCGCATAAAAATTATCATAATCTTTTTCGTAGGAACTCCAAAGCACTTCACTCATAGCTAAAATCCTTGGGAATACTTTGCTATCAATTAATTCTTGTGGCGCTCTTTCGCTCCACATATTACATTCTCCACCCAAAATGTGTTTGGCTTCTTCTACTGTTAATTCTGCTGGAATAGGCTCATAATGATATACCTCTTTCAAATCTGTTGCATCCAAACCATAATCAAAATAGCAATGTAAAGTAGGAGACATAATGGCATCATGACCGCTTTTAGCGGCTGAAATTCCTCCCTCTTCACCTCTCCAAGATTGCACTGTGGCTGATGGAGCTAATCCTCCTTCTAATATTTCATCCCAACCAATAAGTTGCCTTCCGTTTTCGTTCAAGAATTTTTCAATTCTTGTAATAAAATAGGATTGCAATTCGTGTGCATCATGCAAGTTTTCTTCTTTAATTCTTTGCTGACATTTTTTACAATGTTCCCACCTATATTTTGGAGCTTCATCCCCTCCAATATGAATGTATT
Source organism: uncultured Flavobacteriales bacterium (assembly GCA_913047525.1). Next base: position 2,504 of record CAJWUS010000071.1, read on the forward strand.
TGGAAGGGAAAAGCTCCATTACCTCAGTGAGCACATCTTCCATAAAAGTAAAAACACTATCATTTCCGGCACAATAGATATCCTTATAAACACCCCAATCTGTGCCAACTGCGATGCTGTCTCCTGTACAGGAAAGATGAGGGTAGGAAGCAATAGCAGCAACACTATGCCCTGGGAATTCAATTTCAGGGACTACCGTAATATGCCTTGTTTTTGCATAAACCAAAATCTCTTTAATATCCTCTTTAGTATAAAATCCACCATATTTACTACCATCTTTTTCTGTGCGCCAAGCTCCAATTTCAGTCAGTTTTGGGTATTTTTCAATTTCAATTCTCCAGCCCTGATCTTCTGTAAGGTGCCAATGCAAAATATTCATTTTATGATAAGCCAGTAGGTCGATATAACGCATTACAAATTCTTTTTTCATAAAATGACGGCAACAATCCAGTAGCATTCCTCTCCAAGAAAATCTTGGAAAATCATGAATTTTTAAACAAGGTATTTTTGTTGCTGCGATTCCTTTTTTAGTCAGTAACAACTGCCTTAAAGTTTGTATCCCTCTCATTATCCCTATCGGGGTAGACGCCTCTATTTTTAAGTTTTCTTCAGTAATATTTAGAAAAAATTCTTCTTCTTGAAATCCTTCTTTTTTAAATAATTCAATTGTATTTCCGTTCCCGTTTAATTCCAAATTGAGAATTTCTTTTAGGTAGTCAGATTCAGCATCAAACAAACTGTCAATAATTAAATTTGTGTTAAAACTTAGAGAGAAAACGCCATCACTTATTTCTAATTTTTGAGGTTTTGGTATAAGGTTTACTTCCTGTACAATTGGCTCAGTACAAGCAAATAGTAAACAAAATATAACTAACCAATATTTCATTATTTTAAATAAGATAAGGAATCAATCATACGGTTTTCACCTTTTTGATGTAAAGCATAATTAAACCAGGGATGTACAGCATAAGCGCCATGCTCTCCTTTTTTATTGATGGCCAAATAGCCAATTTGCATATCCTTATAATTTTGATTTTTTACAATCCGAGCAATTCCTTCTTCACAAGCTTCTTGTGGACTGGCGCCTTGTCGCATTAACTCAACAATTAAGAAAGAACCTAGAGTTTTAAGCACGGCTTCCCCAACTCCTGTAGCGCAACACCCACCAACTTCATTATCTACAAACATTCCCGCACCTATTACTGGTGAATCACCAACTCTTCCGTGCATTTTCCAAGAGAGTCCTGATGTAGTGCAAGCTCCAGAAATATCACCTTTTTTATCCAAAGCCAAAAGCCCAATAGTATCATGGTTCTCCACATTTATTATTGGTTTATATTTTGATTCTTTCAACCATTCTTTCCATCTTTTCTCTGCTTTTTCAGTAAGTAAATCTTCTTTATGGAATCCTTGTTCTAATGCAAATTGTAATGCGCCTTCTCCAGACAGCATTACATGAGGCGTTTCATCCATTACCTTTCTGGCAACAGAAATTGGGTGTTTTATATGTTGTAAAAAACTAACTGAACCACAATTTCCTGTTTCATCCATAATGCAAGCGTCAAGAGTTACTTTTCCTTCTCTATCCGGCAACCCTCCCAATCCAACTGACATAGATTCCGGATCAGCTTCTGGTATTTTTACACCAGCTTCTACTGCATCAATTGCCTTACCTCCGCTTTGCAGCACTTTCATAGCAGTCACATTAGCAGCCATTCCATGTTTCCAAGTAGAAATAACCATTGGGTGACCTTCTTTAGAGTTAGGATTTGTTTTCTCTGCTTTGGCAGAAATTAATTTAGGGAAAATGGCTGTTCCAACCGCTCCTAAAAGTCCTCCTTTTATAAAATTTCTTCTGTTTGACATAAGTTTAATTTTTGTTCAAATCGTATAGCGACCAAATTACTAAATTATTTGGGTTAAATTCTGGAGTTTCAATTTCTATTATTTTTTCTTCACCCGGTAATAAGGTAAAGAAATTACCGGAAAACTTTTCTTCTGCTCCATGTAAATAAAGCTGAAAGGTTGGTATATCAGTTTTGAGTTTTAGTTGACTACCTAGATATTGATATTGAATATTTGGTTTTGGAAAGTCATAATTTTTAATTGCTTTAGTAAAGCCAACTTTTGATTGTGCTTTTTGCTGTTTTAACTTACAAATGATAAATTCATCATCTTTACAAAAAGGAATAGAAGCAATGAGTTGTGATTTGGCTTGAATTTTTATAAACTGATTACTACAAGAAATTAATTTCCCTTCTAAAGAATAAGTGCTGATAAGCAAAGTGTCAGTACAATTTGTTGTATCAGAGATTACCCAAACACTAAAACTATTGTTTTTAGTTTTTTCTAAAGAGAGAGATATTGGCGCAAAAACATCTTGTGCAGTGTAGTGAAGTGCTTTCCAATTGCCGTAATAATCCAGGCTACTCCAAGAGGCAACAGGCCAACAATCGTTTAGTTGCCAATATAAAGTTCCCATACAGTAGGGTTGATTTCTTCTGTGCGCCTCCAAACCTATTCGCATCCCTTCAGCTTGCAAAACTTGACTTGCATAAATGAACTTTTTAAAATCTTTTGGCACATTGAATTCTCTTCCCATATATTCATTAATAAGAGAATTTCCTCTTGGGTGTTTTTGATGATTTTTCATCACATCTGAATTTAAAGTCCAGTCAGCAGAATCCGAGAAGGTGGCTATAGTTGAAATCTCAGGGAATGATTGAAAGCCAAACTCACTCATAAATCTCGGCACTTTTTTCTCTAAATTTTCAAAAGGTTCTGCATCATGCCAAACTCCCCAATAATGTGCATCTCCTACAAATTGATGTTGAGGATTTCCTCTTCCAAACTTTGGCGAGCTTTCCCAATAAGCAGCTTGAGAATTTTTAGATACTATAGATGAGAGTATCTTCTGAAATGTTTGTTGATAGCCTTTCCAAATTGCTACTTTCTGTTTTTCTGTATAAGAATCTTGCCACCCCCATCTGTGCCACCCTTCTGAATTTTCGTTATTTCCACACCAAATCGCAATGGATGGGTGATGGCGTAATCGTTTGACATTATAAATTGCCTCTTGCCTTACATTTTCTAAAAACAAAGAATCAGAAGGATACATGGCACAAGCAAACATAAAATCTTGCCAAAGCAGAATTCCTAGTGAATCACACAAATCATAAAAAATATCTTCTTCATAAATACCTCCACCCCAAACTCTTAGCATATTCATGTTTGTAGCCTTTACATCATTAAGCAAGTTGCGATATCTACTTTTTGTTACTCTATCTTGCAAATTATCTTGAGGGATATAATTTGCTCCTTTCATAAAAATAGGTTTATTGTTTACTTTAAAATAAAAACTTTCTCCTACTGAATCTTTTTTAGTAATTAATTCTATTTTTCGTAAGCCAATCTTTTTTTTCTGGCTATCAATTATCCTATTTTCATCAAATATAGAAACAGGGATTTCATATAATTTCTGCTTTCCATAGCCATTTGGCCACCACAATTCAGGATTTGGAATATGAATGGCAATAGATAATTTATTATTACCTTTTTTTAATTTAAAATTCTCCCAGACTTTATCATAAGCCTTAATGGTAATTGATTTTTCGGATGAAGATTTTATCTCAATACCAACGGTTAAATTAGCAAGAGAATCTGATAAATTATCTTGTACTATATAAATGTCTTTTATCTTGCAATCGTTCCAACTTTGCAGTTCAACTTTACGCCAAATTCCTGTTGGAGATATTTTTGCTCCCCAATCCCAGCCGTAATGAAAGCCTGCTTTTCGTGTAAAAACTCTACTTCCTCCAGGAAGGCGATATCCTAAAATAGTTTGTTTCTTTTTTTCAATTTCTGAAACTGATTCAAATTGAATTTCTAAAGAATTCTTTCTCTGTAGAATTCCTTTTACATCAATCTCCCATTTTCGAAACATATTATCAGCTACCAAGATTAAGGAATCATTTAAATAAACTTTGGCATAAGTATCCAGGCCATTAAAAACTAAAAATTGCTTTTGTCTTTTTAGCGTTATCTGATCAACTGAGAATACTGATTTATAATACCAATTCTCATTTGCAACCCACTGTACACTATCTTCATTAGTGCCATAAAATGGGTCAGTAATGAAGTTGTGATTTAATAAATCAGAGAAGGTATTTCCAGGGACATCTGCTTTGTACCATTCATTTTCAAATAAAAATTCCCAATTACTTATTTCTTGGATTAAAATACTTTTTTCTTCTTTTCTGCAAGAAGAAAAGAG
>CAJWUS010000072.1 GCA_913047525.1 uncultured Flavobacteriales bacterium
CTGCTTCAATTACACAAAACGGTAATTCTCTTACAGCAAATGCTGCAAACGGAAATGCTCCATACATTTATACTTGGAGTAATGGTCTGCCTGCCACACAAACTGTCACGCCTATTTCTGGAGGTAGTTATTCAGTTGAAATAGAAGATGCTAATGGATGTATATCTGACCCGGTTACACATATATTTACCATATCAACAGGCGTAGAAGCCCTTAGCTATGTAAATGGCCTTACTATTTATCCAAACCCATCAGAAGATGTGTTTACAATTACATTTAATAGCGAAAAAACACAGGGATATAAACTTAGTGTTCTGAATGTGCTTGGAGAGATTCTTTATGCTGAAGAATTAAATGACTTTATTGGGGTTTACTCCAAGCAAGTTTCACTATCAAGCTATTCAAAAGCCATATATTTCCTTGAAATAGAAACTGAGGATGGAAAAATAAATAAAAAATTGGTGCTCCAATAGTTGTTGAGGAGATTATCTAAAAATAAAAAGGGCTTCTAGCCCTTTTTTTATGTGACCCAGGGAGGATTCGAACCCCCAACCCTCAGAGCCGAAATCTGATATTCTATCCAGTTGAACTACTGGGCCAAAAACACAAAAATAACATTCCTAATGTCATTAATTACAATTTTTATCATATTATAAAGTTATCTGCTAATAATGCTTTATTATTGTATTTAAGATGATTTCAAATGCCTCTAGAATCTATTTTTGCTTACTGCTTTTTTGTAGTTCATTTGTAGCAAATGCCCAACTAACAACAATAGGAAGTTGGCGCGACCATTTACCCTATCATAATGCCATCTTTGTAGCAGAGGTTGAAAATAAAATTTATTGTATTACGGAAAGTGGTTTGTTTTATTTTAATAAGGAAGATCAAACGATAAATCGCATGTCCAAAGTAAATGGGCTATCTGACACAGAGGTAGCTAAAGTTGCTTACCAGCCCCCAAGTAAAGCCCTGCTTATTGCCTATAAAAACTGTAATATTGACCTTATCAAAAATGGGCAAATAATCAATATTTCTGATGTTAAGCAAAAGCCAATTTTGGGAGAAAAAACAATCAACAATATCTATTTTATTGACGATATCGCCTATTTATCCTGCTCTTTTGGTTTGGTGGTTTTAGATGTGGGAAATGAAGAGATTTTAGATACTTATAAAATAGGGGAGGGCGGTCATTTTGTGAAAATTAATGATATTACTTTTGATGGAGATTCTATTTTTGTTGCAACATCTGATGGTGTTTATTCAGCAAATATTAATGACGCAAACCTTTCTGATTTTCATAACTGGAGAAAGCATAGTGCCTTTGAAATCGGGCTAAATGCTAATAGTAATTTTGAGAATATCGCCTATTTTGATGAGAATATTTACGCTACTACGGGTGATAGCGCCAACAATGATGTGGTAATTATTTATGAAAATAATTCGTGGAGAATATACAGTGCCGCTAGTAAAAAAATAGAGCATCTTCATCTTTCCTATAATAGTTTATTTGTGGTCCTTGAGGATCAAGTCAATATTATAAAAAATGACAGTACAACTGAAATAATTCCCCAAAATATCTCTAATCCAAAACATGCGATTTATGATAAGGACGGGAATATCTGGATAGCTGATTTCGATAAAGATTTACTAGAATATAATGCTCCCAATTTTGTGCAACAAATTGATCCTAATGGGCCAAGAAAGGCTAATGTTTTTAAACTTTTTGCGGGGCAAAACGATTTGTGGGTTGCTCCAGGCGGCTACTATGCAAGTCGAGAAAATATCTGGAATTGGGATGGGGTTTTCTTTTTTGAAAACAACTACAATTGGGACTATAAAAGTAGTGCAGAAATTGGAGGTGTCTATGATGTGGTAAGTGTTGTGGTAAATCCTAAAAATAGTTCTGAAGTATATTTAAGTAGCTGGAATGGTGGGATAATAAAGCTCGATAATAAAAATTTTGTAGAGAAATATAATTACCAAAATACCAATGGCGCCTTAGATACGGTAAGCATTGCAAATGTGAATGGTTGGATTAGGATTTCCGATTTGTGTTTTGATGATTCTCAAAGTCTATGGGCAATTAATTCTCTTGCTCAAAATCCTTTAGTTGTTAAAACAAAAGAGGGGAGTTGGCATTCATTTAGGATTAACGGAATTGATGGTCCATCTACTTATTTTAAAGATTTGATAGTAGATGATTTTGGTCAGAAATGGGGCGTCATTAAAAATGCTGGACTTTTTGTATATGACGATAAAGGAACTTTTGAAAATACTAATGATGACGAAACTCAGCTTATCAATACTAATGCTGGAATGGGGAATTTGCCTTCATTGGAAGTGTTCTCTTTGGCAGTTGATTTGGAAGGGGAAATTTGGGTTGGAACTGATAAAGGGATTACTGTTTTTTACTCTCCAGAATTGGTTTTTTCAGGACAAAATTTTGATGCGCAACAAATCCTCATTCAACAAGGAGAGTATGGGCAATATTTGTTGGATACAGAAACTATAAATTGCATAACGGTAGATGGTGCAAATAGAAAATGGGTGGGGACAAATGGCTCAGGCGTTTTCTTGCTCTCTCCTGATGGCACTAATGAAATTCATCATTTTACTTCTGAAAATAGCCCTTTGTTTTCTGATAATATAATTGATATTGCAATAAATGAAATTAGTGGTGAGGTTTTTATTGGTACTGAAAAAGGAATAATCTCATACAGAAGTGATGCCACAAAAGGATCTAATTCTCATAATAATGTGATGGTTTTCCCAAATCCTGTTAAAGAAAATTACAATGGAAAAATTGCAATTAGAGGCCTTGTAGATAATGCAAATGTAAAAATTACCGATATCAATGGTAATTTGGTTTTTGAAAGTTACGCTAATGGCGGGCAAGCTATTTGGGATGGACAAAATCAAAGTGGAGAAAGGGCAAGCACTGGGGTGTATTTAGTTTTCAGCACAAACATTGATGGAGAAGAAAGTATGGTTAGTAAAATTCTTCTTATACACTAATGCTCCAAAAAACAAAGGGCATTGCTCTGCATTATTACAAATATTCTGAAAATTCAGTGATTGCTAAAATTTTTACTCGTGATTTTGGCCTACAATCTTTTATCATAAATGGTGTTCGGCAAAATAAATCAAAGTCAAAATTAGGGCTTTTTCAGCCCTTTACAGTTCTTCATTTAGAAATGTTCAAAAAGTCAAAAATTGGACTGAAACGACTGAAAGAAATAAATATATCACAGGTTTTTGAAAAAATTCCTTTCGATATAAACAGGCGGCTTTTAGCTGTTTTTATTTCTGAAGTTTTACTAAAAGTGCTGATTGAAGATGAAAAAGAAAAAGCTCTTTTTAACTATATTGAAAATGTAATTGTAGAATTGGAAAACAGCCAAGAAATACCAAACACATATCCACTGATTTTTCTTTTTAATTTGAGTTCATATTTAGGATTTTATCCTTCAAAATTAAATGCTGAATTACCTTATTTCGATTTACAAAATGGTTGTTTTGCAGAAAAAGAATTTGGACACATACATTTCATAAAAGGAGAAGATTTATATAATTTTAAAGCATTATTATTTAAGATAAAAAAAGACGTCTCATATGCTGAAAGAGGAAGAGTGCTCCTCATTTTATTAGATTATTATAAATTACATCATCACGAATTGAAAAATTTAAAATCCCATGCTGTTATTGAACAGTTACGGCAATGAAAAAAATTTATTTACTAATTATTTTTTGCAATTTCCAATCCATGTATGCACAAGAAATATTCATACAGAATCAAATAACAAAATCTCCTATAAAGAATGTTGCTGTTTTTTCTACTAATAAAATCCGTTCCGCAATAAGCGATAATTTTGGAAAGTGTAATCTTAATATCTTCAATAAGGGGGACACTCTTAATTTTCAACATATCGCTTATATCCCTGTCAAAACTTCATTATCTCAAATTAGCAGAGAAAGTGTTTTTTATTTAACTCCTAAAAACACTTTATTAGATGAAGTGCTATTGCGCACAAATCGCAAGCCTTCCTTTCAAAAATCTTCACAAATATTATCAATAAACAGAGAAAAAGTTATACAAACACAATCTGCTAACACTGGTGATTTGTTACAAAAATCTGTGGGGATTAATATTCAAAAAAGTCAAGTAGGTGGAGGTAGCCCAAACCTTAGGGGAATGGAGGCAAATCGTATTTTACTTGTTCTTGATGGAATTAAAATGAATAATATGATATACAGAAGCGGACACCTACAAAACATTATGACTGTTGATCCCTTTATTCTAAATAAAATTGAGATAGCTAATGGATTGTCCTCTGTAGTTTATGGAAGCGGTGCTTTGGGTGGTGCTATTTTAATTGAAACTATAAAACCCCTTAAATCTGATAGCTCCGACTTCTTTTTTAGCCAACAAATTGAAAGTGCTTCTGATGCTGTATTAGGTCATTTTCATGCTAAATACGGAAAAAATAACTTTTACTTTTTAAGTGGGTTAACTTTTAAATCTTTTGGCAATAGTAAAATGGGGAAGACGCGATTACACGGCTACCAAAATTGGGGGAATGAAGCGGTAGCAACCAATGGGAATGAGCAACTATTTACGGCATACAAACAAGCTGATTTTATTCATAAAACAGACATTGCTCTTAGTAAAGAAATACTTCTTTCGCTAATCACACAATATAGCTATTCCTCTGATATTAATCGCTTTGACATGCTTAATGAGGACATTAAATATTCCGATTGGTATTATGGTCCTCAAAAAAGATTCATGCAAACTTTAGCTATAAAAACGGATAATTCTCATTTTCTTTTTGATAACTCAACCCTTACTTTTTCCTTTCAAAACATAGAAGAATCAAGACATAAAAGTAGACAGAATAGTTCTGTTTTCACAAGACGGTTTGAAAAAGTAAGTATTTATGATTTAATCTTTGATTTCGAAAAAGCCCTTGTTGAATTTACCTTGAATTATGGTATAGAAGGGCGAAAAGAAAATCTTCATTCAACTGCCTACAAGCAAAATGGAAATTTTGGCAAAAAAGTATATGCAACAACTAGGTATCCTGATGGAGGAAGCGGAAGTGATGATTTTTCTTTTTACAGCTTGCTGAGTAAACCTATTTCGTATAATTTATCACTAAGTGGTGGGCTGAGATATAGTACGAACAAATTAAATGCAATTTTTAACGACACTTCTACTTATCATCTTCCTTTTAATAAAATTACCCTTAATAATTCTTCTTTTTCAAGCTCAATAAATATTAAATATACGCCAAAAAACTGGTCTTTTATTGCTGCCATTTCCAATAGTTTTCGCAATCCAAATATGGATGATATTGGGAAAGTCTTTTCTAAAAATGACAAATGGGTTGTGGTGCCAAATAGTAAATTAACTTCTGAAAAAGCATTGATAATAGATGGAGAGATCCGGAAGTTTATTAATGACCAATTGGAGTTTAAACTTCTTCTGTTTCAAACATTACTTGTAGACGCTATTGAAAGAAGGGATGTTGTTTTTAATGGGGCTGACTCCCTTGTTTATGATGGTATAATGATGAAAACACAAAGCAATCAAAACATTGGAAAGGCAAAAATAAGTGGGATAAGTTTTTCTCTTCTTTATAATATTACGAAACGGATTCGCTTTTCTTCAATAGGTAATTATACAAAAGGAGAAACTTCTAAAAATTTACCTCTTGCACATATTCCCCCTTTTAATATAAATACTTTTTTGGAATATAATATTACTAAAAACAAACGTTTAGTATTTTATGTCTTTTATAACGCTTGGAAAAAAAAGGCTGATTTTGACATTGCTGGAGTTGACAATTTGGATGAGGCTACCTTTGATGGAACCCCATCTTGGGCCACTTTTAATTTAAAATACTTGCATAAAATTGATGATTCTGTTAGCTTTTCTGTTGCCATTGAAAATATTTCTGATATTCATTACAAAACATTTGCGTCAGGGATTAGTGCTAGCGGTAGAAATTTAATCTTATCTTTGCATTCCAATTTTTAATTTCATACAAATGAAAAAAATATTCGTCCTTTTTGTTTTTTCGTTTTGCTTTAATTTGTCTTTTGCACAAATTTGGGAGGAGCAACTTTTATTGCAAAATGAAAATGCAACTATTACTGAAAAAATTACTGCTTTTGAAAATTATAGATCTCTGCATCCTTACACAAAAGGAAATGGCTACAAGCCTTATGCACGGTCTTTATATTTTTTAGAAAAAAGAATGCCTGAAAATGGTGTTTTCCCTTCTAGCGCTTTGTTTGTTGAATGGGAAAAAGAAAAAGAGAAATTAGCAATTGCTAAGCAAGCATCCTCATCCAATTGGCAACCTCTTGGTCCTTTTGACACTCCAATTATTTTATCTAACGGGAAAAAGAGGGGGAACGGAAGAGTGAATGCCATTGCTTTTGATCCTTTTGATCCTAATATTATTTGGATTGGGTCGCCTGGTGGTGGACTTTGGAAAACTACAGACGGGGGAAGTAATTGGACTACTAATACCGATAATTTACCAGTTTTGGGTGTTTCTTCTATTGTAATACACCCTGTGAATAATCAGATAATGTACATTGCTACTGGTGATGGAGATGGTGCTGACACATACAGTATTGGAGTTTTGAAAAGTACCGATGGAGGAAATACATGGAATACAACTGGCCTTAGTTATGGGGTTAATCAGAGCAAAAGAATCAATAAGCTAATTATGAACCCTAATTTCCCAGATAGCTT
>CAJWUS010000073.1 GCA_913047525.1 uncultured Flavobacteriales bacterium
GTTGCGTTCTGTTTGTTATGATATCTTTTGCTTCTTCTACACTTATCATACTGCAAAAATACTTCTATAAATGATATAGGAAAGTGATTTTTATCATAAATAAGAAATCTGGACTTTTACAGCATTTTATAAAATCTATATTAGTTATTTTTGCGTTCTTAAAATAGAAAATATGTTAGAAGATAAAAAAGTGATTTTTTCAATGACAGGAGTTTCCAAGTCCTTCAGTAGCAAATTATTAAATCTCAATATATGTAGTGAAGTAATTAGGTTCGAATCTTGCTACCCCGACTTTTTTCTCTTAATATTTTCCGTAAATCTTCTGTAAGTTTGCTTCTGTTTTGTTTTAATAGGGCTACTATTTATCTGAAAACACTTGCTTAGCTATAGTTTTTTTATCTGAATGATCTTAACAGGACAGGCATTAGCAGCTGCTTGGTTTTCTACTAGCTGCATCTCATGGACAGAAACGGTATGAAAACCTTTCTTGTTTCTGGCTTCTAGTAAGATGCTTTTTCCGTCTTTTTTAGACATGCGCCAACGCTCGGGAGCAAGTTCTACGCAATAATTACAGCCAATGCATTTATGGCGCTGTTGTGTTATTTGAATCAGTTTAGGCATCTACGACCTTATATAGTTTGTCGCCAGGCCTGATAGTTTCTTGAAGTGGAATAGAGAAGTTATCTCCTTTATTCACTACTTTTTGTTGTGCATTATCTACACGAATTTCTTCAATAGTAGTTTCAATAACCCCCGTGGTTTTCCCTGTTATAAGGATTTGATCTCCTTTTTTCAGTTGAAGCGCTTCCATTTGGAATTCGGCTACCTGAATTCTTGGGAAGTATCTTTTCCCTTTTGCCAAGAAGACCTTTTTCCTAGTAGCTTTTGAGCCATGTACGCCAGCCCATTCACCTAATTTTTGTCCCAAGTAGTAGCCATCCCAAAAACCTCTGTTATAAACGCTTTTTAGGCGTTTCAACCATGTATCAACCTTTTCCTGATTGTAACTTCCGTTTAAGTAAGCATCAGCAGCCTCTCTATAACATTGTGTAACTGTTTTTACATACTCTGGCGCTCTTCCTCTTCCTTCTAGTTTCAATATGGTAACACCAACATCAATTATCTGATCAATAAAACCAATGGTACAAAGGTCTTTAGGTGACATGATGTATTCATTGTCAACCTCAAACAGATGACCAGATTCGGTGTCGGTTAGGGTGTAAGTTCTTCTACAGTTTTGTATACAAGCTCCTCTGTTAGCAGAAGAATTGCTAGTGTGTAAGCTCATGTAACATTTACCAGAAACAGCTACACATAGTGCTCCGTGTGCGAAAATCTCAATTTTTACCAAATTGCCTGAAGGACCACAAATGTTTTCTTTTTCAATTATTTTAGTGATTTCCTTTACTTGTATTAAGCTTAGCTCTCTAGAAAGAACTATTACATCAGCAAAGTGTGCAAAGAAGCGTACGGTTTCTATGTTGGTTACATTGCTTTGTGTTGAGATGTGTACTTCCATTTTTTGAGAAGCAACATAGTTGATTACGGCTTGATCTGAAGCGATGATGGCAGTAATGCCTGCTCCTTGAGCAGTATCCACAATACGCTTCATCAAAGAAAGGTCGTGGTTGTAAATAATAGTATTAAGCGTGATGTATGACTTTACATTATTTTCTTGACAGATCTGAGCAATTTCTTTCAAGTCTTCTAAAGTAAAGTTGTTAGAAGCTCTAGCACGCATATTGAGTTGTTCGATGCCAAAATATATGGAGTTAGCTCTTCCTTGAATAGCGGCTTGTAGTGCTTCCCAAGATCCTGCTGGCGCCATGATTTCAATTTCTGTGTTCATTTAGTTGGTTTTGCGTTTGCAAAGTTAAGTTTTTTAGTTGCAGGAGATGAATGGTTAATAAAAAATTAATATACTTTATAAGAAGTATTTCTTTAAATTAAATATTATTGCATAATGAAAAAAATTAAAGTTATGCCTAAAACAATTATTGAACCATTTAAAATTAAAATGGTAGAACCAATTCAGATGACAACTGAAGAAGAGAGAAAAAAATATTTAAAAGAAGCACACTATAATCCTTTCTTACTATCAGCAAAGGATGTGTTAATTGACTTACTAACAGATAGTGGAACTTCTGCCATGAGTTCGGCACAATGGGCTGCTATGATGCATGGTGATGAGAGTTATGCTGGAGCAAGAAGTTGGGGAAAACTAGAAAGTTCAGTGCAGGATATTACTGGCTACAAACATATTCTTCCCACGCACCAAGGGCGTGCGGCTGAACGTATCTTATATGGTCATATTGGTGGTAAAGGAAAGATTTTTATTAGCAATACACATTTTGATACTACAAGAGCTAATATTGAATTCTCAGGTGCTGAAGCAGTTGATTGCTTAACAGACGTGGGAAAAAATCCTGCAATTGAACATCCTTTTAAAGGAAATCTAGATATTCCAACTTTAATTACTACAATTAAAAAGTGGGGAGCTAAGAATGTTAGTGCTGTCATATTAACTGTTACCAATAATAGTGGTGGAGGCCAACCAGTAAGTATGTCTAATACAAAAGAAGTTTCGGAGATTTGTAAAAAACATGGAATTCTTTTTGTCTTAGATGCCTGCCGTATAGCTGAAAATGCATATTTTATTAAGCAAAGAGAAGAAGGGTTTGAGGATTACACATACAAACAAATTGCTCAGGAAATGTTTGCTCTTGCGGATGGTTGTACAATGAGTGCTAAAAAAGATGCTCTTGTAAATATGGGTGGATTTTTAGCACTTAATGATAAAAAACTTGCTGATGAGTGTATTAATTTACTAATTATTACAGAAGGATTTGCGACTTATGGAGGACTTAGCGGGAGAGATATGGAAGCAATAGCAGTTGGTTTTCAAGAGGTCTTTGATGCAGATTATTTGCATTACAGAATTTCTTCAACTACTTATTTAGGAAATAAATTACATGAGATGGGCATACCGATTATGCGACCAGTAGGAGGACATGCTGTGTATATTGATGCGCGAGAATTTTACAATCACATACCAATAAACCAATATCCAGGACAAGCATTGGTTTGCAATTTGTACTTAAAGGGTGGAATAAGATCAGTTGAAATTGGCTCAGTTATGTTCGGGAAATATGATGAGAAACGAGAATTAATTCCTGCAGAAATGGACTTAGTAAGACTTGCTATCCCTAGAAGAGTTTACACACAATCTCATATAGATTATATAGTAGAGATATTTGAAGAATTATTGAGAAATAAATCTACAGCTAAAGGAATAGAAATCATAAAAGAAAATCAATTCCTCCGTCATTTTACAGCTCATTTTAAGAGGATAGAATAATGGCTCTATTTTTTATATTCCTTATGGGGATAATCTTTTAATTATCCAATTTTTATTTTTAATCGTATAAAGAAATCTATCATGTAATCGATTTACTCTAGCTTGCCAAAACTCAAATGATGAAGGAATTAATCGATAACCTCCCCAAAATGGAGGACAAGGAATTGTTTTATTTTTATACTTTTCAGTGTATTTAGTAATTTGGTTTTCAAAATCTTTTTTAGAATGAATAATACAACTTTGTTTAGATGCCCATGCTCCAATTTGACTTTTTCTTGGGCGTGTTTTAAAATAGCTCTCTGATTCTTCTACTGACACCTTTTCAATTTTACCATTTATACGTACTTGCCTTTCTATTAATGGCCAATAAAATAAGAGGGATGCATTTGGATTTAATTGAATATCAATTGACTTATTACTTTTATAATTTGTAAAAAAAACAAATCCCTTACTATCAATCGTTTTCAAAAGAACAATTCTGGAAGTAGGTATTCCCTCTTTACTTATTGTACTTAACCCCATTCTATCATAAAATGGAATTATTTTCAATCGTTTAACAAAATAAAACCATTTTTCAAACTGTGTAAAAGGATCTTTTAACATTTTATTCTTGTATAGGTTTCTTTTCATTACTCTTGAAAAGATGTGATTTATTAAATTCATAATTGCAATTTAACTAAATTTTCATTATAAAAAACCCCTTTGTTTTCTTTTCGTTCCAATGATTGTTGAATAATAAGATATGACACTAATGAAATATTTCTTAATTCTAATAATGCAATTGACGCCTTATATTCTTGATAAATCACCTCTATTTTTTCTTGCATATTAGTTATAAAACTATAGGCCTTTCTTAATAATTTATCATCTGTAAGAACTCCAACATTTTCACTCATTACATTCTTAATTCCGAAAAGCATATGTTGAATTTTTTGATGAGAGTATTCTTTTCTGTTTATATCATTATTGCCTAAATCTTTAAAAGAAATACTGATTTCTTCTATACTATTAGTTGCATCCATTGCACATTGATGTGAAAAAACTAAAGACTCTAATAAGGAGTTGGAAGCAAGTCTGTTTGCGCCATTAAGCCCTGTGTTTGCGCACTCACCACATGCATAAAGATTATTGATATTTGTTCGCCCATTTATATCTGTATTTATACCACCACATACAAAATGTGCTGCAGGCATAACAGGAATTGAATCTGTACTTAGATCCAACCCTAACTCTTCACATTTCTTCTTTATATTTGGAAAATGTTTTTCTATCTCTCTTTCAGGAATAGTACTACAATCTAAAAACACATAATTTACATTTGTCTTTTTAGTCTCAGTATCAATTGCTCTAGCAACAATATCTCTTGTTGCAAGTTCTTTATCCTTATGATAATTTTGCATAAACCTACTACCATTCACAGTTCTCAAAATAGCTCCTTTACCTCTTGCCGCTTCAGAAATCAGAAAGGAAGGTGTTTGATTTGGATTATATAATGCTGTAGGATGAAATTGGATAAACTCCATATCACTTATTTTAACATCTACTCGTTTTGCCATTGCAATTCCATCGGCAGTAGAAACTAAAGGATTAGTAGTAGACTGAAATACTTGTCCAATACCTCCAGTAGCAAGTAATGTTTTCTTAGCAAGGATATTTCTAATTTTATTAGTATTTACATCTTTAGCAATTACACCAAAGCATGATCCCTTCTCAACTATCAAGTCAATTGCAAACAGATGTTTTATTATCTGTATATTTTTATAAGATTTTATTCGTCTCAATAGAGACTCTACTATTTCTAGTCCCGTGCAGTCTTGTTTATGGATTATTCTTTTTTGAGAATGCCCTCCCTCCATTGCTAAATCATATTCTTGTTTATTATCTTGGTCAAAATCAGTACCATAACTTATTAGTTCCTTAAATCGAATGGGAGCTTGTTCCACCACAAAGTTTACAATATTAGGATTACATAATCCATCACCTGCCAAAAGCGTATCATTAATATGATTTTCAAAAGAGTCATTATTAAAATCAGAAACCACAGCAATACCACCTTGTGCATGTTTAGTACTTCCATCCGCTTCATAAGATTTTGTTATAATCGTAATTTTTGATTCTGTTTGATATTGAGCAACCTTTAATGCAAAGCTCAATCCCGCAATTCCTGAACCAATTACTAAATATTCTGTTTTCATATCTTCATCATCTTCTGAACCGATATATATGCTTTATTTCTAAGTTTCTCTTCAATTATAATTTCAGGAGATTCATTCTTTAAACATTGATACAATTTCTCTAATGTGTTTTTTTGCATATATGGACATTGTTGACAAGCACTGCAACTACTCACAACAGGAGCTACAATAAATTCTTTCTCAGGACTTCTCTTCCTCATTTGATATAATAAACAAGCTTCTGTCGCAACTATAAAAACTTGTGATTTGTCCGATCTTGTAAAATCTAATAGGGCTGTAGTAGACCCTATAAAATCTGCATAATCTAATATATATGAAGTACATTCTGGATGTGCAATAACTTTTGAACTAGGATGTTCCTTCTTTAGTGTTTCAATCTTTGTTTCTGAAAATTCTTGATGCACAATGCAAGTACCATCCCAAAGAACTAATTCTCTACCACTTTTACGAGCCAAATAGGCCCCTAAATTCTTATCGGGAGCAAATATTATTTCTCTTTCTTTTGGCACAGAGTTTATCACTCTTAGTGCGTTTGAAGAGGTGCAAATAATATCACTTAATGCTTTTATCTCGGTAGAACAATTAATATAAGAAATTACAGTATGATTAGGATGATTTTTTATAAATTCTTTGAATTTATCAGCTGGACAAGACTCTGAAAGAGAACATCCCGCATCCATATCTGGTAAAATAACTTTCTTTTCTGGATTTATAATTTTTGCTGTTTCTGCCATAAAATGTACTCCTGCAAAAACAATAATATTAGCCTCTGTCTTTTTTGCCTTATGAGATAATCCTAAACTATCACCAACAAAATCTGCTATTTCTTGAATAGATGGATCTTGATAATAATGAGCTAAAATGATTGCGTTTTTCTCTTGTTTTAAATTAAGAATTCTCTTTATAAGTATTTTCTGATCCATTATGTCTATAACATTACCATTTTATATCGTTTATAAAATTAATCTTACAAAATAAGGTAGAACACTATATATAAAACATGACTTATATCACTAATCCAATTTTATTAGTTTCAGCCTCTTAAAGTAAATATAATAGATGGCTGAAAAAAATTGTAAAGAAGGTAGGAATAACAAAAAGCATAAGCTATCATCCTGCTATCCTATGAAGTCTCTGAATATCAACAACCTTTATATCCTTTTTAACAATA
>CAJWUS010000074.1 GCA_913047525.1 uncultured Flavobacteriales bacterium
AACCCATATCGTATACTCCACCTACTTTTGTATAAGAAGAGGCAACAATTACTGCGCCAATGTCATAGAAGATTTTCCAGAATTCACGAAATGAAGTCCAATTTGGAGGACCTTCTACTACCAATCTGTATTTTTCTTCTTTCATTTCTCCTTCTGGAGTAATAGGACCTAATCCTAAACGAATTCTTTCTTGAATCTCTGAATATAATTCCTTGTAATATTCTACTGCTTTTTTAGTTCCTCTGAATCCAATATTAATTGGTCCTATATAGTAAACACCTGCAAAATATGCGTCAATAGGAGATGGTTTTTGTTTTGTAGTATCGAAAATCTTAGTAATCCAGTCTTCCGCTTCTTTTGCAAGTTCAAGATGTTTTTTAAGTTTTTCTTCATCATACTTAATTCCTGTAACTTCTTCAAACTGAGGAATAACTTCTTCAGTAAATTGTTTAACCATATACTCTATCATTTCAGGGGTCATTTCTGCATTTTCCTGATAAGGAGTGTGAACCATAATCACTTTTGCGTTAGGGTATTCTCTTTTTAGAGTCTCAAACCATTTTAAGAAAGTAAAACAACCTGTATAAGATAATAATAAAACATCTGGCTCAGGAATTTTTTGCCCTGTCGGACCAATATTTCCTTTCATCATCATCCCTACATCACACTTTACATAAGTACAAACATCTTCAGAATGTGCGTTTTTTTCAGCTTCCTTTATATAAGATGCTGACTTTTTTCTCATTGCTGATTGAAGTGCATTAATTTCAGGATATACAGGTAACATATCAAAAGTTCTGATAAGTTCTGATAGGTTTCCTGGTATGAAAGTATAACACACTTTTTTCCCTAGTTCTTTTGCGTTTGCTAAATCGTTAAAAAGTCCGGCAATCATCTCCTTTTGGAGAACCATACTTCTTTCTTTTTGTGCTTCTTTTGACATATTTAATTTTTTCTTTTTTTATAAATTTGGCGAATTCCTACCAACTAATCATCTAATATTAGTCCTCCCAAAGTTTAATTGAATCAGAGAATGTCCCTACTTGTTCTTTAATAACTTTATACTGATTAATATTCTCTGAATATTGGAAAGCTATGTATCTTAATCCTAACTTATCAAATGCATTTTGAAAAATTGGAGCATCCAATAATGAAGGATCACAGAAAGATGCAGATGCAAATATTACCCCATCAGCACCTCTTTCTTTTGCAATTTTTGCTAATCTGTATTCTTTAGGATTATGTACATCATAAATAGAAGAAGAATACTGGCTATGATTAATATACGCATTCGAAA
Organism: uncultured Flavobacteriales bacterium; assembly: GCA_913047525.1. The sequence goes on from CAJWUS010000074.1 coordinate 1,298, forward strand.
TCGCTTCCAAAGGATTGTCTGAATCACTATCAATATCCGCTAATATCATTCTTGACCCCAACATATAATCATCATCAACTACATAACATCCTGCCTCCTCAATTGCTTTTATCAATCCGATAGATGGTTGCTCACAAAAAGCCCCTGAAACAACCACCTTAATTTTATCCATTGGAGTGCCAATATCCTCATCAATAATAGCACAAAGTTCTTCCAAAATCTCATTATGTTCTTCCACAGGAATTACAGTTCCTGCTCTTATTACATGATAAACATCTTCAATTGATAACCTCCAAGGAAATTCCTGACGCACATTATAAATGTCTTCAATTAATCTTCTGTTTTTATTATAAAGTTCAATAGAATGATTTAAGTTTTCAGTAATTAATTCTACACCATTTAACTCTTTGATGTACTTTAACACATGTTTCATCTCATCTTGATAGAATTTACCACCAACCTCTGGCAAAAAGTTCTGTGGAAAGTCCATGTATTTTACAAATTTTCCTACATTTAATTGTTTGAAAATTCCTGAAAGATTCCTAATTACATCACAAATTGATGGGAATATAAATCCATCTAAATGTTCCATATGTTTATCAAGTGCTAGCTCAATTATACTTCTAGGAATATGGCAAATATATGATTGATAGTAAGCATCTCCCTTAATAATCTGCTTTCTATCTCCACCTCCAAAGATTCCAACACCCATTGCTCCAACTGCATGTAAGATCTCTCTTGGGAAATAGATTGGCATATATCCAACTAAGACTCTATCTTCAGATTCTACTTTCCATTGTTTTGCTCTGTTAAAATCTAAATCAAATGCATATTCCTTACATTTAACAATTAAATTTTCTAACTTATTCATTTATATATTTCTTAACCTTTGAGGCGTAAACATACAATTGAATTAAAAAACAAAATATGATATATATCATATCAAAATATGTTTTTTATCCATTAGTTTACAGATTATGATAGAAAGCTTTTCATTAATCTTACTAACTGCTGGAAAATCTGAGCGAATGGGCATACAGAAAGCAAATTTATTACTAAACGGAAAGTCGTTTTACGACATTATTATTTCTACCTATAAAAAGTCGAATATTACTGATCGAATAAATGTTATTAATAACAAATTAGAAATAAAAAATAAAAACACTATTAACAACTTTCCTGAAAAAGGAAGGCTTTTTTCACTACAATTAGGATTAAAAGAAATAGAAAGTGATTGGTATTTCATTCAAAATATTGACAATCCTTTTGTTTCAGTTGAAATATTACATAAATTTATTAACTGTAAAAAAGAAGCTGATATAATTCAGCCAATATATTGTGGGGAAAAGGGTCATCCAATATTAATCTCCAAAAGAGTAAAACAGGTGATCTTAAAAGAAACTGACTATAAATTAACTTTACGCGATGTGTTTTCCAAGTTTAGCAAACAACAAATAGAAGTTGATGATAACACAATCCTAACCAACATAAACACTCCTGAGGATTATAAAAAATATTGCATTGAAAAAGCTAGTTAAAATAGCATCAAGTTCTGAGTTGCTTTCTGCAATTTGTACTATTGCAGAAGTAAAAGGGTCTGCTCCAAGGAGAGTTGGAGCAAAAATGTTAGTTTTTGAAAACGGGGAAGTTCATGGGACTATTGGAGGGGGGAATCTAGAGAAAAGAGTAATAGAGAATGCAATAACCCAAATAAACAAAAATGAAACATTACTATTTACACATGATCTTTTAGGGCATCATAATATGTGTTGCGGAGGAGTAGTAAAAATATTTATTGAACCAATCATGAAAACAAATAAACTATATATTTTTGGAGCAGGGCATACAGGCAAAGCCCTGTCAAGAATAATGACTGAACTAAATTTTGATACTTATATTATTGATGACAGAAAAGAATATATTGATAAGATTACAGATGAAAAGGTAAATAAAATAAATCTATCTTATAAAGAAATTCTACCTACATTACCATTTGATAAAAACACTTTTATCACCATTATGACCTACGAACATTCGCATGATAGAGATATTTTATCTTATTGTCTTAAAAAAGATTTTGCATACCTTGGGATGATAGGAAGTAAAAGAAAAGTAAGCTTAACCAAGAAGATGTTTATTGATGGAGATATCTGTACAAAAGAAGAAATAAAAAAAGTAGATATGCCAATGGGAATTGATATCAATGCTGAAGGTCCAGAAGAAATTGCAATAAGTATTGCCTCAAAAATAATAGCAATAAAAAATAAATAACAATTATGAAAACAGCAATAATAACAGGAGCAGCAAAAGGAATTGGGGAAGCAATTTCTGAAAGATTAATATCAGAAGGTTATTTTACCATTTTAGTGGATATTGATGATGAGAATGGTAAAAAATTAGAAAAAGAACATCAAAACTCCAAATATTACAATTGTGATATCAGTAATGAAAAGTCAGTGTCTGATTTATTTAATTTTATCAAAAAAGAATATGGAAGATTAGATGTTTTGGTAAACAATGCTGGAATCATAAAGGACAATGTGATTTGGAAAATGCCTGCTGAAGATTTTGACAAGGTGATTGAAATAAACTTAAAAGGATGTTGGCTGATGTGTAAAGCTGCAGCTTCTATAATGAAAGAACAAAATAGTGGAAGAATCATTAATATCGCTTCAAGGGCTTGGCTAGGGAACAGAGGTCAATCCAATTATGCCGCATCAAAAGCTGGTATTGTTTCTTTAACAAGAGTATTAGCCCTAGAACTTGGGAAAAATAATGTACTTGTAAATGCTATTGCTCCAGGGTTGATAGACACTCCTTTAACTCAGAAACTACCTGAGAATGTAATTGAAGGTTTAATAAAAGCTCAGCCGACCAAGAGCATGGGAAGTCCTAAAGATATTGCTCAAACAGTCTCCTTTTTAGCTAATCCAAAAACAGAGTTTATTACAGGACAAGTAATTTATGTTGATGGAGGTAAGAATATTGGAAGTAATATGATATAATATTCAAAGTAAATTCGTTTGACATATTCTCTTAGAAATCTTCTAAATCCCATTCAAAGAGGTTCGAAATAAGGACCGAGAGGTCCACCAAAAAGAAACCCGCTCAATTGAGTGAGTTTTTGTTTACGTAATAATAAAAGTCCAAGCTAACAGAATTAAATCAGCCATTTTTGTATCATTATTAATTATTAAAGACCTGCTAAATATACACTTTTTTTAATTTAATTTTAATTAATTATATCTAGAAATTAATTTTTATAGTACTTTGTTTTACATAGTACTATATTTTTATATATATTTGCAGTATGAAAATTGAGAATACACAATCGCAGATGCGAAAAGGAATTTTGGAATACTGCATCCTATCCATATTAAAACATGAAGAATCCTATCCTTCTGATATTATCGAAAAGCTTAAGAAAGCAAAATTGATAGTAGTGGAAGGCACACTATATCCCCTACTTACTCGCTTAAAAAATGCTAAATTATTACAATACCGTTGGGAAGAATCTACTTCTGGACCTCCCCGAAAATATTATTCTATTACTGAAAAAGGAAATACCTTTTTATTAGAATTAGATAGCACATGGAAAGATTTAGCAAAAGCAGTAAGATTAACTACTAAAACAAAAAAAGATGAATAAGACAGTAAATATAAACCTAGCAGGAATGGTATTTCATATTAATGAGGATGCTTTTGAAATATTGAAAAATTACCTAAATACACTTAAAAATCATTTTAAAAATGATGAAGGTGCTGACGAAATATTAAAAGATATTGAAGGAAGAATTGCTGAACTATTTACAGAACGATTGAATAATAAAGAAGCTGTTTCACTAACTGATATAAATGAAGTAATTACAATAATGGGCGAGCCTAGCCAATATGATGATGAAATTGAACAGGAAAAACCGAAAGAACAGCAGCATAAAGAAGAAGACTTAAGAAAAGGGAAAAGAAGAAAAGTTTTTAGAGATGAGGAAGGAAGAATGATTGGTGGAGTTTGTAGTGGAATGGCTAATTATTTTGATATAAGTGTATTTTGGAGTAGAATTATATTTTTTTTCCTATTATTTATAATGGGGTCAGGAGCACCTTTTATATATATAATGCTCTGGATTGCACTTCCATCTGCTAAAACTACTACTGAAAAATTAGAGATGAAAGGAGAAAAAGTAAACATCAATAATATTGAAAAGAATATTAAAGATGAATTGAATATTATAGAAAATAAAATATTAGATGCTAATGGTGGAGACTGGGGAACTAAAGAAGTATTTGGAGCAAATAGTTTTTTCAGAAAAATAGTAGATTTCTGTATCCGTGTAATTACAGGGATATTTAAATTTGCCGGAAGTTGTTTTGGAATTATTTGCATTTTCTTTGGAGGAATTTTTCTTTTCTTTATTTTCTCTTTTGCATTCTCTGGAGCCGAATTTTTATTTCAAAACCATCCAATGATTGAGTATGTATTCAATGATTCTGTCTTTAATGACACATTAGCAATTGGACTTACTTTATTTATTAGTATTCCAATTATATCTGTTATTCTGTTTGGGTTAAGGCTAGTTAATAACACTAAAATCCATATGAATTATAAAATAGGAATGTTTGTTTTATGGATAATTTCTTGGCTTTTGCTAATGATCTCTGCAAAAGATATTTCAAAAGAATTACAAGAAGAAGCAAAAAACACAATTATTGAAAATATAATCACAGAAAGTGACACTCTTTATTTAAGTATGAATGATATTGATAGAGTGTTTGATAATGCATTTGACGCAAAAGGATTTAAAGTCACTCCTTTTGAAGATAACTTAATCGGTATTGGAATGGCATTAGATGTTGTAAAAAGTAAAAATGATAATTTTAATTTACTTAAAGAAGCTACTGCAAGGGGTAAAGACAAGCATCTAGCAAAAGAAATGGCAGAAGGAACTAGTTTTGAATTTACACTAGAAGATGATAATCTGATTTTTGATGACTTTTTCACTATCTCTACACAAAAATGGCGCATGCAAGAATTAGATTTAACTTTAGAATTACCTATTGGTATGGTTGTTTTCTTAGATCATAGTTTAGAGGACTTAATTTACGATATTAAAAATGTTAACAATATGTGGGATTATGATATGCTTGGCCACTATTGGAAAATGGAAGAAGAAGGGCTTAGTTGTATTAGTTGTGAAGATTAAAAAAAGTTCAAAATAAGGACCGAGAGGTCCACCAATATTCTATCAATTAGAATCAAATTTTAGCAAAGACCCTGTAAAGCAAGTATTTATAGGGTTTTTTGTTTTTCCAAATACCCAAAAAAT
>CAJWUS010000075.1 GCA_913047525.1 uncultured Flavobacteriales bacterium
TGTAAGCAAACTGATCTTGGTCCTCACGTGAGATATTGTATTTCTCCGCTAAGTTTTCAGCTGTATTTCCCATTCCATCCACTCCGTATGATTCTTTCATTTTTGGGTTTACGAATCGCCAACCGAAAGAAGAATCGTGCATCTTGGCATCTCTACCAAAAGGCTTAGAAACTTTTGAAATCACCCAAGGTCCTCTTGTCATATTTTCAACTCCACCTGCAATAAATAAATCTCCATCTCCTGCGCAAATTGCTCTATGAGCATGAATTACAGCCGACATTCCAGAAGCGCATAAACGGTTTACCGTTTCTCCAGGAACAGTGAATGGTAATCCTGCTAATAATAAGGACATACGCGCAACATTACGATTGTCTTCTCCTGCTTGATTGGCACATCCTAAAATGACATCATTAATTTTACTGGCATCAATTTCAGTCCTCTTGATGAGTTCTTTTATTGGAATTGCTCCTAAATCATCAGTTCTCACACTTTTTAGTGTTCCTCCAAAATTTCCAAAAGGAGTTCGTATTGCGTCTATTATATAGGTATTCATTCTATTATTATCTTCTTTTCCACTATTCCATTATCATATTTATAGAAAAGGAGTGTATTCTTTCTTTGTTTAGATTTCCTTCCAAGAATATCTGTAATTTTATTAAGCTTACGAATTGAATTTATTTCTTCAATTGAGGAAACAAGAATAGAAACAGCTAAACTTATAGTATCTCCCATACAGCCATTTACATCTGTTTCTATAACATAAATGTCACCTTGTCCTGCTGTATTCCATATCACATCTACTGTATTTGTACCTAATCCTGACTGTATAACTCCACCATTCATCCACCAATTATATATTGATCCTGAACTTTGCATTACAGAGTAAGTTTCTGTTTGGAATTGTGTAGCAGTAACTGAACCAGTAATAGCAGAAGTATTTACTGCATTAAAAACTTCAAAAGGAGGGTTAGACACTCCTTGACAACCATTAGAATCAACAACATTTACATAATAAACCCCTAATGAAGAAACAGTTATTTGTTGTGTTGTTGCGCCTGTATTCCAATTAAAGCTAGTAAAATTACCTGCATCTAATATTACTTGACCATTCGGCTGACATAAAGAGTCATCTCCAGGGGTATTAATGGTAAAATAAAATTGTCCTGTTGCAGAAGCAATTGTTACGGTATTAGACATTGCTGTACATCCTGTAGGGTAAGTAACCGTTACAAAATAGCTGCCTGGATTATTCACAACTATAGATTGGTTAGTGCTGTTATTACTCCATAAATATGATGAATATCCTGAACCTGCATCTATAGTGACTGGTCCATTACAAAGCGAATAACCAGTTGCACTTAGAGATATTGATTGAGGTGATATATCTACAGTAGTTGTATTTGAAGTTCCTGTACATCCATTTCCGTCTACAACAGATAAACTATAATTACCGGTTAATGTTGTTGTGATTGCAGATGTAGTAGCCCCGGTACTCCAATTATATTGACTAAAACCAGCTGGTCCATTTATGAAGACAGTATCTCCTTGACAAATAAATACTGAATCAGGTGTAGATAAAGATATTGGAATGTTTCCTGAATAAATAGTAACAGGATCTGATTGACATGTCATTCCATTGGACATTATACAATCAACATAATAAGTTCCAGGAGTGTTTACAGTTAATACTGCTGTTGTAGATGATCCATTATTCCAAACATAATTTGAAAAAGTAGTTGGAGCTGTTAATATAACAACTCCATTGCACAAAGAATACCCTGTTGTAGAGATATTTGTATTCAAAACCTCCAGATACATTGAGTCAATCCATATTTGACCTGACGTGTCTGTGATTTCTGCTAGTATATAAGTAGATTGAGTAGGAAAATAATTAAGAGTATCACCGGTACCAATCATTTGATTTGTATTTTGATCATACCACGTAGCTCCTCCTCCAGCAAAAGGTAAACTTAATCCATTGTTTGTTATTCCTGATGAGGTTGCCATAATACTAAAATCAGATGCATCATTATTGTCCTCATTCCCAATTCTGGAGAAACTTTGTAAAGAAATTCCTATTGTTGTTTGATCAATCCCATCACCATTCCAATGTCCGGAAAGAGAGATTATGCCCACAGAAGTTACAATTGAAGAACTTGCAATATCTGATGACAACCAATTTCCAACAAAAACATCCATAACATTATTATTATCATCAAGTAACATAATCCAAGTTGTAAAAGTAGGGTATACTCCTGGATTCCACATCATATTACTTCCCCAATAATTCGTAGTTGCATTATCAGTCCAGTATTGAGTAGCCCCAGGCACCATAGTGCCAGAAAGAACTTGCTCATTAGCATTTGCAAGATTAATATTTGTGTAGTTATTACTAATAATAACTCTCCATCCTGTTACATCCACAGGTCCTGCAGAAACATTCTGAATCTCAAGAACATCAGGCTGTCCAAGGTCACATTCAGTAATTAGAATTGGAGAACTACTTAAACTAATAGCTGTTCCTGGAGTATAAGTTGCAATTAATTGAGCAGTATCTCCCAAACAGATTGTTTGATTTGAACCTACATTAATCTGCCCAAATCCAATGATTGGTAAGCAAAGTAATATTAGCAGTAGTTTTTTCATCTTATTCTCCTTTAAAGTTTGGTTTTCTTTTTTCAAAGAATGCTTCTATCCCTTCCTTAAAGTCAGTAGTATTTCCTGCTATAGTTTGACATTTATCTTCCATGTCTAATTGCTCTTCCAAAAGCATGGTATTTATCTGCACGGTTTAAGGTGATTTTACCTACTCCTTCTTTTATTTCAAATTGAATCATTTCTTAAAAATTTAATGTGCTAAAATACGAAAAAATAAAATCTTAAATGCACTTGAAAAATTCAAAAGGGTTTTGGTAAGTATTGAAGGGGATGATTTTGAGTTTTTAACTTTCATCAAACGAACAAAGTATTTTAGATGCTGCAATGGATACTGGTGCTGATGTTCCTTTTTCCTGCAAAGGAGCAGTAGTTACACTTGCAAAGCAAAAGTAATGGAGGCAAAGCAATCATGGAAAAGAATTTTTCATTATCGGATGATGAAGTAGCGCAAGGATATATTTTAACTTGTCAATCGCACGCTATTATTGAAAATATTGTTGTTGATTATGATAAGATGTAAATCTGTGTTTTCAAGAATTTATATAAAATTACTTTTAAATTTTTTTCCCTACTGTAGATCAGATTTTATCCTGTAAAAAGTTCTATTTTTTCTTTTTAATTTTGATTTTATCAATCAGATAAAATATGTATTTTTGCAAGCCTTTTTAAAATTATTAACTTTATGAAAATTACACAAAGTAAAACCAAAGACCTAATGGCTACTCTAAAAGTGGAGGTAGTGGAAAAAGATTACAGAGAAAATGTAGATAAAATTCTGAAAGATTATCGAAAGACGGCTGTAATGCCAGGATTCAGAAAAGGCAAAACGCCAATGTCCATCATTAATAAAAAATACAAAACTGCTGTAACTGTGGAAGAAGTAAATAAAATTTTGCAAGATGAAATGTACAAACATATTTCTGAAAACAAAGTAAAAGTGCTAGGGAGTCCAATGCCAAAGAAAAATGAAAAAGCAATTGATTGGGAAAAGGATAATGATTTTTCTTTTGAATTTGAGATTGGCTTAGCTCCTGATTTTGATGTAAAAATCACGAAAAAAGATAAGCTCAACTATTATAATATCAAGGCAGGTGAAAAATTGTTAAACAACTATTGTAATGATATTGCAAAGCGTTATGGAAAGATGGGGACTATGGATGTTTCGGAAGAAGGTGACTTGGTTTTTTGTAATATTGAACAGCTAGATGTGGATGGGAATGTGATGGAAAATGGCATAAAAAATGAGGCAACTGTATCCATGGATTTTATTGCAGACAAAAAGATTAAGAAACAATTTGTAGGAGTAAAATCAGGAGATACCTTTAAAATAAATGTAATAAAAGCGTTCACCAACCATTCCGATTTGGGGGCCATGCTAAATGTAAAACATGAAGCAATTCATAATTTGAGCTCGGAAAAATTTCAGTTTACTGTAAAAAATATAAATAGGTTAACCCAAGCAGAACTAGATGTTGAACTTTTTGATAAAGTATATGGTCAAGGAACTATAAAAACGCTTAAAGAATTCAGAGCAAAAATAAAAGAGGAAGCGGAAATGAGTTTTGTGGCGGAAAGTGATAGAATGTTAAAAAATGATGTAGTTTCTCATCTTTTAGAGAAAAATAAATTTGATATTCCTGATGATTTTCTAAAAAGGTGGTTGGTGCAAACATCTGAACAACCAATTACTTTGGAGCAAATTGAAAGCGAGTACGATATGTATTCCAAAAGTTTAAAATGGCAACTAATTGAGAATAAAGTCAATGAAAAGTATGATATTAAAATAGAACAAGAGGAAATTATTACTCATGCAAAAAACCTTATTTCTGGGCAAATGATGCAATATGGTCAGCCAGTTTTAGATGATGAAAAACTTACTGAAATGGCTGATAGTATCCTAAAAAAAGAAGAAGAGAGAAAGAAGATAATCGACCAAATTTACGATCAAAAATCATTGGTTGTTTATAAAGCGAATTTCAAACTTACTGATAAAGACATTTCTTATGACGATTTTGTTAAATTAGCATCAGAAAAATAGTTTTTAATTTGATAATTAGTTAATGTGCTGATTTGAGAATTAAAATTAAGAACCAACAACTAATAACTAACAACAATTTTATCATGGATTTCGGAAAAGATTTTAAAAAGTTTGCAACAAAAGACAGAGGAATTAGTAGTATAGCAGTAGATAATTTTACCTCCGCTTATGGCAATTACATTTCACCAACAATTATAGAAGAAAGGCAATTAAACATTGCTACAATGGATGTTTTTTCTCGACTAATGATGGATAGAATCATCTTTTTGGGTGTGCCTATTAATGACTATGTAGCAAATATTATTCAAGCACAATTGTTGTATTTGGATTCATTAGATCAAGATAAAGATATCCTAATATATTTGAACACACCTGGAGGAAGCGTTTATGCTGGACTCGGTATTTACGATACCATGCAATACATTAATTGTGATATTTCTACCATTTGTACAGGAATGGCAGCTTCAATGGGAGCAGTTATTTTGTGTGCTGGGGCAAAAGGGAAACGAACTGCATTAAAACATTCTAGAGTGATGATTCATCAGCCAATGGGAGGTGCAAGTGGGCAAGCATCAGATATTGAGATTACTGCAAAAGAGATTCAAAAATTAAAGAAAGAACTTTACGAAATCATTGCAAATCATTCTGGTAAAACATACAAACAAGTTTGGAAAGATGGAGATAGAGATTATTGGATGACATCAGAGGAAGCATTAAAATACGGAATGATTGATGAAGTTTTAGACAGCAGTAAATAAAATGCCTGATAAAGAAATTATAAAATGTTCCTTTTGCGGGAAAGATAAGCAAGATACTAATGTGCTTATTGCTGGGATAAATGCCCATATTTGTGACTCTTGTATTGATCAAGCTATAGGCATTGTTGAGGCAGAAAAAACAGGAAAAGATTCCTCAGAACTTTCCGAACATTTCAAGTTATTAACACCCCAAGAAATAAAAAATCATTTAGATAAGCATGTGATTGGACAAGATTCAGCTAAGAAAGTTTTGGCGGTTGCCGTGTATAATCATTACAAAAGATTGATGCAACCAAAAAAGAAAGAGGAGGAAGTTGAGATAGAAAAGTCCAATATTATCATGGTTGGGGAAACAGGAACTGGAAAAACCCTTCTTGCGAGAACTATTGCCAAAATGCTGAATGTTCCTTTTTGCATAGCAGATGCTACTGTACTTACTGAGGCAGGCTATGTTGGAGAAGATGTAGAAAGTATTTTGTCTCGTCTTTTACAAGTGGCTGACTATGATGTGAAAGCAACTGAAAGAGGAATTGTTTTTATTGATGAGATTGATAAAATCGCTCGCAAAAGTGATAACCCTTCCATCACTAGAGATGTAAGTGGAGAAGGGGTGCAACAAGCCATGTTGAAACTATTAGAGGGCTCTGTTGTAAATGTACCACCACAAGGAGGAAGAAAACATCCTGAACAAAAAATGATTGCGGTTGATACGGCTAATATTTTATTTATTTGTGGAGGAGCTTTTGATGGAATTGATAGAAAAATTGGAAGCCGACTAAATACTCAAGCAATTGGTTATAAAAAGAAAGCAGATGATTCTGTAGATAAGAGAAACCTACTGCAATATGTTGCTCCACAAGATTTGAAAAGTTTCGGCCTTATACCTGAACTAATTGGTAGAATGCCAATCCTTACCTTTTTAAAATCGCTAGATAAAAAAACTTTACGAGCAATACTCACAGAACCAAAAAATGCCATTATCAAACAATACCAAAAGTTGTTTGAAATGGATGGAATTAAATTATCCTTTGACGATAAAGTTCTTGAATTGATTGTGGATAAAGCAATAGAATATAAATTGGGAGCAAGAGGTTTGCGTTCTATTTGTGAAGCCATAATGCTTGACGCTATGTTTGAAATTCCTTCAGAGCAAAACAAAA
>CAJWUS010000076.1 GCA_913047525.1 uncultured Flavobacteriales bacterium
GAATGATGGAAATATCTTGGGGAAAAATAAAGTAGTTCGAGTCTATTAAGGCCCAACAAAGCGGAATCCATCTCATTTTGAGTTAGGTTTCCGCTTTTTTATTTTTTCTAAATAAATATCATAATGTTAGTTAGTATTCACTAACTTTTATATCTTTGCCACATGAATTTCACAAAAAGGCAAATAGAAATACTGGATGTTTCAAAAGATCTGATAGGTACAAAAGGTATCCAAAATTTAACTATCAAAAATATAGCTAACAAGATGTCCTTCTCAGAACCGGCTATTTATCGACATTTTAAAGATAAAACAGAAATAATTAAATCCGTTCTGCTCTTCCAGAGAGAAATAATAAGAAATGGTATTTTTAGTATCTTAAAATTGGATATCTCCTCAATAGAAAAACTAAAAGCTATAATATATTTTCAATTCAATCATTTTCAGGAAAACCCTTCTATTATTACTATAATTTTCTCAGAAAGTAGCTTTCAGTACTTTATCTCAGATGTAATACAGAAAATGATAAAGAAAAGAAATCAAAGACTCATACAGATACTTAAAGAAGGACAAGAAGAAGGATCTATTCGAATTGATATTTCAGCTGAACAAATAGCTATCATAATAATGGGAAGCATGAGGTTAACTGTGCTAAACTGGAAGCTAAGTAACTTTGATAGCAACCTTAAAAAAGAAGGAGAAAAGATTTGGAAAACAATAGAAAAATTAATTAAAAAATGAAAATAAGAAAACTATTAATCATAATTGTAAGCGCACTAATATTAGCAGCTTTCATGCTTGTATCATCAATAAGTTATAATATGGGTATGAGCTATGGAGAAGAAAATGCTGAAACAATAAGAAAAGCAAGAGTTACAGACTCTATGGTTCATGAAAAAACAATTAAGTCAGTCTCAGTAAGAAAAGTTAGAAATACAAGCCTACAATCTAAAATAAGCAGCTCCGGTAGAGTTGTTTCATTAAATAACATCAGTATCTCATCTGAAGTTAGTGGAAAGTTAGAAGGAAACTTCTCAATTAAAAAAGGAACTAAATTCCGTAAAGGTGATATTTTATTCAAAGTTAAAAGTACCGATATTGAACTTTTAGCTAATGCTAAAAAAAGTAATTTTATGAATCTACTTTCTTCTAACCTGGCAGATATAAAACTAGATTTTCCTCCAGAATATACTAAATGGGATGAGTTCTTTAATTCTATCTCTTTAAGCTCCCCTATTTCAGATTTCCCTGAGACTACTACATCAAAAGAAAAGAACTTTATTATCTCAAGAGGAATTATGGCAGAATACTTATCAGTAAGATCAGATGATGAAAAATTGAAAAAATATACAGTTCGTGCCACTTTTACTGGTGTTATTTCGAAATCATACACCGATATAGGAGCAAATGTAAATATGGGAAGCCCTGTAATTGATGTTATAAGAAACGGAAATATGGAGGTTGAACTTGCAGTAAGTACTTCAGAAATTGACTTTATAGAATTAGGAAGTAAAGTTAGCTTAACTGATGGAACAAATACATTTAAAGGTTCTGTTATCAGAAAAGGAAATTTTATAAATGAAAACACACAAAATATATCAGTTTTTGTATCAATCAATTCTGATACAGATTTCCTTTATAATGGAATGTATCTTGATGCAACAATATCTTCAATCACAACAAATAATGTATGTAAGATACCAAGAAGAGCTATTTTCTCAAAAAACAAAATATTTATTGTAAATGCAGAAAATAAATTAGAGATATTTGATTTAAACATAATCTCCACCCAAGGGAATAATGTGATAGCAGATAATATTATCAATAATACATTGATTGTAAGCGAACCACTTATTGATACCAAAGAAGGAACTATTGTAAATCCAATTATAAAATAAGATGAAAAAGTTAATTGCTTATTTTATAAAATATCCAATCTATGCTAATGCAGTGATAATTATTACTGCTATAGCTGGTATTTTGAGTTTTGTAATGATGCCTCAATCATTCTTTCCGGAACTACCCCCTAATAGAGTTTATGTAAATGTATCGTATCCTGGAGCTTCACCAGAAGAAATTGAAGAAGGAATTACTACCAGAATTGAGGAATCATTAAACGGAATTGAAGGTCTAGAAGAAATTACCTCTGCCTCATCAGAAAATATGTCAAGGGTTACTGTTGAGGTTTATGAAGGTTTTGATATTGATGAGGTTTTACAAGATGTAAAAAACTCTGTTGATGCGATTTACTCTTTCCCTCAAGGAGCCGAAAAACCAACCATTCAAAAGCAAAAGTCAAGAGGAATGGGAGGAATGGGTAATATGGTAGGTTATTATGCTCTAAATGGACCTGATGATTTGTGGTTACTTAAAGAAAAATCAGATAAAATAGAACAAGATTTACTCAATGATGATGAAATAAGTCAAATACAAGTTATCGGATATGCTCCAATAATTATCTCTGTAGAAATTGATGAAGAACAATTATTAAGATATAAGCTAACTTTTGATATAATTTCTGCAGCAATTAAAAGGAGTAATATAGATATCTCTGGTGGTAGTGTAAAAACTCAAAAAGATGAAATTATTATTCGATCTAATAACAGAAAGACCACTGCAGAAGAAATACAAGAAATTGTTGTCTTTTCTGATAGAAATGGAGATATCACTAGATTAAAAGATCTAGCCAAAGTAGAAGTCGAATTCTCTGATATCCCTATAATGTCCTATGTTAACGGAAAAAGGTCCATTAGTTTTTTAATTAAAAAAACTCCTGAAGAAGATATTAAAAAGATAGCCTCTTCCATTGAAAGTTATATTAAGGCATTCAATGCAGAAAATGAAGGATATGAGATTATTACACTATTTCAATTCTCAGATATGCTTGACCAAAGAATTGAGACCCTAAGTAAAAATTTAATTATAGGTCTATTATTAGTATTAGTAATCTTAGGACTATTTCTTTCATTCAGGCTGTCATTATGGGTAGCTTTTGGTATTCCTTTTTCATTTGTTGGTATGATCTCTATTGGATTATTATATGGTATGACTATCAATATGATTTCATTATTTGGTATGATTTTGGTTGTTGGAATACTTGTTGATGATGGAATTGTAATTGCAGAAAACATTTATAGCCATTTCGAAAGAGGGAAAAGCCCAATGAAAGCTGCACTGGATGGAACTATGGAAGTTGTTACTCCTGTTTTAACATCTGTACTTACAACCGTTTTTGCTTTTTCTACACTTCTTTTTGTTGGTGGACAAATGGAAATGATGCAGGAAATGGCATTTAGTGTAATTGCTGCTCTCCTATTCTCTCTAATTGAAGCCTTTTTAGTTCTACCTTCGCATTTAGCCTACAAGAGAGTTCTACAAGAAGAATCTACTTCATTTTTTAGTAAGATAAAACAAAAAGTAGAGAAGTTAGTAGTGAAACTAAGAAACAAGTATAGTAAGATAAACACCAGATTTGTAAAAAACTACAGAAGACACGTTTGGACTCCTTTTATATTTATAATTTTAATACTAATACTATTTATTAGTGGAGTCATTAGATGGACTTTCTTTCCCTCTATACCTTTTAATGAAGTAAAAATTGAGTTTTCATATAAACCTGGTGAAAGAGAATTCCGGACAGAAAAATTCCTTTGGTATTGTGACTCAATAATAAATGACTATCATAAAGAAATAATTGAAGAATACAATGATACTATAATTACTGATATTTCATTAACTGTTGGTTTTACAGAGAATCTAGGTGTTTCGGGTCCTCATGTAGGTTCTATAAGACTAAATACTAAAGAAAATGACCTTATCTCAACAATTGAGATTTCAAATGAGATACAAAGAAGAATACATCCTGACTCTATTGCATTAATGGAAAAAATATCTGTTGGTGGAATGCAACAATTCGGTAAAGAGGTTTCAATATCATTACAATCAGAAAATGATACAGAACTAAAAGAATCCGTAAACTGGTTAAAAGAAAAAATATCCGGCATCAATATGGTAAAAGAAGTAATGGATAATGGTGGGGTTGGAAATAGAGAAATTCATCTTACTCTTAAAAAGAAAGCTTATGCCCTTGGACTTAATGAGGTTACTGTATTAAAGCAAATAAGACAAGGATTCTTTGGGGAGGAAGTTCAGAGATTAATTATTGGAAGAGATGAGGTGAAAATATGGCTCAGATATCCTGAAGAAAACAGAAACAGTATAGAAGACTTAAATAAAGTAAAAATTAAA
Organism: uncultured Flavobacteriales bacterium; assembly: GCA_913047525.1. The sequence goes on from CAJWUS010000076.1 coordinate 4,246, forward strand.
ACCTTATCAGGAGCTTTAATACCTCTTGAGGAAGTTGCAAATTATGAGTACAAAAGAGGAAGAGTAAAAATAAATCATATTAACGGAACTAAAGAAATTCGTGTTGATGCCTCACTTTATAATGCTGAGTTTTCTGGAGAAGTAAATGAACAAATTGAAAAAGAATACCTCAGCAACATTAAAATGTTCTTCCCTAATGTTTCTTATAAAGTAATGGGACAAGCAGAGAATGCAGCCGATAGCGGGAAAAGATTAGGGATTGCATTCTTAATAAGTATTATTCTTATTGTACTAACTATCTCATTAAACTTCAAATCATTTTATCAAGCAAGATTAATATTAATGGTAGTTCCTATAGGTGTATTTAGTGCTATTTTAGGACACGGAATTATTGGAAAACCTTTCTCAATTATGAGTGTATGGGGAGTTGTTGCACTTATCGGTATTTTAGTAAATGATGCAGTAGTAATGTTGGATAAATACAACCGTAACCTTACAGATGGAATGAATATGTCTGATGCAGTAGTTGCTGCTGGTAAAAGCAGATTCAGAGCAATTATACTAACCACCATAACAACCTTTGTTGGATTATCCCCATTAATTCTAGAGAAAAGTTTCCAAGCTCAATTTTTGATACCAATGGCAATATCAGTAGCTTTTGGTGTTCTTTTCGGAACAATAATACTCCTATTCTACTTCCCGTCTCTTATCATGTATTTTAATGATATCAGGCGTGCTAGATGGTGGTTATGGTACGGAGGAGAAATACCACCAACTAAAATAGAAGTTGAGCCATATACCAAGTTACAAAAACGACAAATTGAAATAGAAGACTAATGAAAAAATACATTATATTACTATTATTTCCCAATCTACTTTTTGCCCAAAATGGGCTTAGTCTTATGGATGCAATTAAAATCGGTTTGCAAGAAAATTATGAGATACAGATTAGTGAAAAGAATCAAAAGATAAACCAGATAAATAACAATTGGGCAAATGCTGGAGCACTACCAACTATTAATCTATCAGCTAAAAAGGAAGAAGCGCTCTCAGACCAAACAAAAAATCCAACATCATTTATGCCTTATGAGCTAAGATCAGAAGCAATAAATGGTAATGCAAATGTTAGCTGGACACTTTTTAATGGTTTTGCTATAAGAGCAAATAAAGCAAAACTGCAAAACATAGAGGAGATCAGCAACAATAATGCTACCCTTACTATTGAAAATACCATACAAGGCATCATCTTACAGTATTACAACTGTGTGTTACAAAAAGAAAGGTTCGAGTTATTGCAAAAAGTTGTGAAATTGGCAAAAAATCGCCTAGAATATCAGCAAACAAAATATGATATTGGCGTAAGTAGCAGAATTGATTTATTACAAATTGAGAATGCTATGCTAACTGATAGTTCAAACCTTATTATGCAACAATTAAACTATACCAATTCAGTAAAAAACCTCAACCTAACTCTTGGAAAAGATGTAGATACTAAATGGACTCTTACTGATGGGATTGATACTGAAATAAGACTATTTAATTATGAAGATTTAAAATCTAGCACGCTTGCTAATAATACAAACATCAAAAACCAGTATTACAATATACAACTGGCTAAACAGGATATTCTCCTATCAAAAGCGGCATTTTATCCAATGGTATCTGTTAACTCAGGGGCAGCTTACAATAAAAGCACATATGACATTGGAGAATTAGCCAATGAAATGGATAACACTGGAAAAAGTATTAATTATTTTGCTAATTTCTCAGTTAATTACAGGTTATTTAATGGTGGTAAATTGTACAATACTCTTAGAAAAGTAAAAGTGCAAAAGGAAGTTAATGAATTGCAATACGAAAAAATAAAGAGAGAAGTCTTGCTTCAATTATCATTAACTAATGATAAATACAACAGTCGTATTACCGCCTTTAGCTTAAACCAAAAAGCATTTAAAATTGCTGAAACAAACTACAATTTAGCAACTGATAAGCAAAAAAGAGGAACAATCAATTCTTTTATGTTAAGAGATATTGAGATTGTCTATATTAACTCTGGCATCAATGCGCAACAGTCAGCCTATAATTTGATGGAAAGTAAAATTGCGTTGCTTAAGATTACTGGTGGTATTATTCAGGATTTCAATCAACAATTTCTATTGAAGCATTAACTTCTTATTAAGCACCCCAAAAATAAACCTACTCAAATGAGTGGGTTTTTATTTATTCAATAATTATTTTCTTCTCAACAGATCCATCATCATAGATGTAAAA
>CAJWUS010000077.1 GCA_913047525.1 uncultured Flavobacteriales bacterium
TCATCATCTGCAAATTGTAAAACATACAATGATGGCATTTGATTTTAAAAACAATCCTGAGAAATATCGTTTTTTTACTTTAAATGAATATCTGGAATTAATAATTGATTTTCTAGAAATACTAAACCCAAAAATAATAGTGGAAAGATTTTTTAGTGAATCACCAGAACACTTACTTATTGCCCCAAAATATGGACTTAAAAACTTTGAGTTGGCACATAAAATTGAAAAGAGACTACAGAAAAAAGACTCTTGGCAAGGAAAATTATTTAACTCTTCAAATCTCTAAAAAGTTTTTCTATTCCCATCCAAATTAGAATAACTGGCCAATAAGTTCTAATAAGTTCAGAAATAGAAATATCAATAATCTCAAGATTATCTAAAAGGAATACAACTCCTATTGCAATAAGAAATATGGAAATACCTATGCTTTTTTTCATGATTTAATTTTTGTAAAACTAATAATAAAATAACATTCAGCACTACTTTTTATTATCCCATTTATCTAAAAAATAAATAACGGCTACCATAATAATGATAGCCGTTATTCCAATAATTATTTTAAAAATAAGCATTTATTCTTTTTTGGGCTTATCAAAATCAGGATTCTGACAACATTCTGGCAATTTATCATGTGCTTTTTTATCGGCTTTTACATCATCAGCATCATAACCAATACCTGATATTATTTCTCTAATCTTCTCTACTGAATTCTTTTTGGTTTTGAAAGTGACTGTAAGAATCTGACTCTCAACATCCAAATTAACAGCAGTAACTCCTTTTGTAAACTGCATCTCTTCCTCAATTCTTTCTTTACAACAATCAGCAACACATTGTGCGGATGTCATAATCTGTGCAGTTTGAGTCTGCGACCATGCATTTATTGTTAAAATACTAAATATTGTAATAATTATTTTATGTCTCATGATTTCTGTTTTTTTAATTATTATTTAATTTTGTATCTAAATCCTAAATAAAACATACGCCCTTGTATTGGGGCCCATATTAAAGATGCATCAAAATCATCTGAACTTGGATTAGATGATGCAATAATAGGATTTTCTTGAAAATATCCACCTAGATTCTCTCCTCCAACATATAGATCAAAATGTCTAAATCTTTTTGTGATTTGAGCATTAAAAAGGTAAAATGGATTTGACATATCTTCAATTAACTGAGTATGATTAGCTAAATCATCATGTAATGGAACTCTACTTTCACCAATATAATTTGCAGTTATATCAAACTTCCACTTCTCAAAATTAGTTGCGTATGAAAGATTTATTAAGGATCTTTCTTTTGGAGTAAGTGGTGTCATTTTCAACTCATTATCAAAAGTTGCTTGCACATCATTTAGTTTATATGCCATTTTTATATCAAAACGATCAAAAAGTTCATAAATCACATCAAACTGCATAGAGCTAGCAAAAGACTCTCCATCAAGATTGTAGAATGATAATTCTCCTTGTGATTCAACATCAACAATTACTTGATTTTCAAATTCTGTTTTATAATAATCAGCATTTATTGTGCCTTCCCTATCAAATAGTTTAAAGCAGTGTATTACATTTATTCCATAATTCCAAGCTAGCTCTGGTGTCAATTCTCCAACAAATATCTGCCTGTTTGTAGCTAAAAAAGAAGCGTTTTCAACAAATACATTTGAAATCCTAAATGCTTTACCAGCCGATAATCTTATTGCAGTTTGCTCAGTAGGATTATACTTTATATTTAACCTTGGGAGATAATTTATTTCTTCCGTATTATTATAATAATCAGATCTTATTCCAGCCACCAGATTTAGGCTCTCCTTCCATTTAAAGGCGTACTCTGAAAAGATGCCAGTCATCAAATCCACCCTTACTTTATCAGAAAAAGGAGTATCAATATTTCCATCAAAACTCTCGGTAAATCTATCAGCATAATAGCTCATTCCGTACTTTAAAATATGATTGGTATTACCAAGATAAGTTTGCCTGATAAGATTCAAATAAGCACTTTCTTGCCGCCCTTTGTAATGGTTTTCTCCAAAAATAGCCGTTTGATTATGCTTTCTGAATGAAGTTTGCAAGCCTATACTTTTACCAGGTATATTTGGTTGAATAAATCCTGTTTTTGTGAAAATCTCATATACAGAATTATTAATATCAACAATATATCTATTATTTTCTGAAACAGTAGAACTTTGACCTCCCAACCTTTCTTCTATTAATGCTTTTGCAACAAGTTGCATGCCATAATTAGGATTACCTTTATATTTCCATCTGTTCAAGATATTTACTTGCTTTGTTTTTGGAACATCTAAAAAGTCATCTCCATCTTCTGCTTTGCCACCTCCATGTCTATCAATTTCTTTATCAAAATATGAGATATGTGTAAATAGATTAGATTGCCAATCTCCATTTTGTTTTGTAAAAAGTAAATTATTCTCTAATTTACCTTCTTGATTTACATAGGCATTCCAAAATAATTTTGGAGCAGATTCTGGTTTGTAATATTCCAAATTTAATTGTCCGGTAAAAGATTCAAATCCGTTTATAACTGATCCACTTCCTTTTATTATTTGTATAGATTCAATCCAAGTACCCGGAACATAAGAAAGTCCGTAAGAAGAAGACATACCTCTGATAAGTGGTATATTTTCTTGTGTAATTTGAGTATAAATACCATCAAGACCCAACATCTGGATCTGCTTTGCACCAGAAACAGCATCCGTAAAAGTTACATCTACAGTTGCATTGGTACTAAAACTTTCTGAAAGATTACAACAAGCCGCTTTCTCTAATTCACCAGTTGAAAGTGTTTGGATATTTATAGGATTAATAGTGGAAACCTTTGTAGTATTTACCTTCCCTTTTACTTTCACCTCATCAAGTTCAATAGAAGGCCTCATATAGAATATATACTTATTATCAATGGTCTCTTTACTGTCTAAGGTGTAACCCACAAAACTAACATTTAGGGTAGCTGGGAAAGAAGTAGCTTCTTGTATGGAATAACTACCGCTTAAATCTGTAGCAGTTCCAATGGTTGTCCCTTCCCAATATACATTAGCTCCAATGATTGGAATTTCTTCTCCATTTTTGGATATCTCTAATACTTTGCCTTTTATTTTATTTTGTGCTTTTGTATTTATTGTTGCAATAAGCACTATTGCAATCATTATTATCTTCTTCATTTCTATTATTCTTTAAAAGATTATTATTCAATGGTCCTGAATAATATTCTACAATAAAAATGTCTGAATTTGTGATAAAATTGGTTTTGAAATTTTAGGTGGTGGAATACCACTTAAATAATTAGTTCTTCTCTCATTTATTAAGAAATGATTGAATGTAGAAATGTAAAAAAAAGAAGTTTTAGAAAGGAAATAGTCAAAATTATTTACCGAAATAGTTGTTTCAAAATCAAACTGAATATTTTCTGTTTCACTGGCACAAGATTTATCCATGGTCTCAGGACAACACTGTTTTTCTACCTCTATACTACAACAACTTACTTTTTCTTGTTTTGCCTGGCATACAACTTCTTTATCCATGCTACAAGATGGCACATCTGTTCCGAAATACAGTTGACCATTATCAGCACATTTCATTTTTGAAATACTCATCCCAATAGACAAAAACAAAACTATTATTGCCATCAGAAAAAGGGAGATATTTCTAAAAGTGTTTTTCATTTCATTTACAAAAATACAACATTATATATCAATCTAGACGATTTGGGTTCCAAAATCTTATGCCTTAACAAATATTATATATATTTTACCACTTTAATTTTGATTTTTATGAGATACAACTTCCTGCCAACCGCCACCATTATAAACCTTATCACATCCTAAAGATTGTAAGAAAGCAGTAGCTTGCCCACTTCTTCCTCCTGAAAGACAGCACAAAACCAAGGGTTGCATTCCTTTCAGTTCTTCTGCTCTATCTACTACCTCACGCAAAGGAATATTAATAGATCCATTTACATTTCCTTCAGAAAATTCAACTTCCGTTCTTACATCTACAATTGTAGTTTTGCTATCATTTATTAAATCTTGTATATTCATTTTATTAGTTTATGATTTTCGGCTTTCCACCCCTTTATTCCACCAATTAAATTTTTAACTTCTGTAAATCCTAAATCATACATTATTTGCATGGCTTTTCCGCTTCTATTTCCAGAACGGCAATAAAGTAAAACAGGAGTCTCTAAATCTAATTTCTGAATTTCAACATAGAAATTCTCTGCTAAATAATCAATATTGATGGCTCCTTTAATATATCCATCAGCAAATTCTTCTGCTGTTCTTACATCTACAAGCAGATACCTTTCTGTTGCTATTTTATTTTGAAATTTATCAATACTTATATCGTTTTGATTCTGCCAGATTGAGCAAGAAGAAAGCAATATAAATACTCCTGATATTGCTGTAAATAATTTATTCATATTTTCTCTTATTTATTTTTCTATTTCAGAATCATTCCTTTTAAAATAAGATACGGAATAATAATATATAAAATTGTATCTCTTATCAGGTAGAACATAAAAAAGTAAAATAAAACTTTCCACCCTCCTTCTTTCAACACACCCTTAAAGCCATCTTTTTTAAAGATACTAGCGTAATGATTTATAAATCTAATTTTGAATAACCCTTTTACAGACATATTTTATAGAATATTAAAATGAAAGAATTGTTTTCTTAATTATTGAAACACAGTCCATTAACTGCTCCTCTGTAATCACCAAGGGAGGAGAGAAACGAATGATTTCCCCATGAGTTGGTTTGGCTAACAAACCGTTATCTCTTAACTTCAAACAAACATCCCATGCTTGTTTTCCGTCTTTTGGTTTTATGACAATTGCATTTAGGAGTCCTTTTCCTCTCACCAAAGTAATCATATCGTTATCAAAATTGGCTAATTCACTTCTTAATATTTTCCCTAAACGCTCTGCATTTTCTGATAATTTTTCATCTTTTACTACCTCCAATGCTGCAATGGCTACTTTATTTGCTAGCGGATTTCCACCAAAAGTAGAACCATGCTCTCCTGGGCGAATACACATCATTACCTGATTATCAGCCAATATTGCAGAAACTGGAAATACTCCTCCAGAAATTGCTTTACCAAGAATTAAAATATCAGCTTTCACATCATCATAATCGCAAGCCAATAGCTTTCCTGTTCTAGCAATTCCTGTTTGCACCTCATCCGCAATAAACAATACATTAGCAGCTTTACAAAGCTCTTTTGCTCCTTTCAAATAACCTTCATCCGGAACAAAAACACCAGCTTCCCCCTGAATTGGCTCCACCATAAAACCAGCAATAGTTGGGTCTTTTAATTCATCCTTCAAAGCATCTAAGTCGTTATAAGGAATATTGATAAAACCTGGAGTATAAGGACCGAATTCATCTCTTGCTTCAGGATCATTACTAAATGAAATAATGGTGGTAGTTCTTCCATGAAAATTACCATCACAAACAATAATTTTTGCAGTTTCAGGAGCTAATCCTTTCTTCTGATAACTCCATTTTCTACACAATTTTAGTGCCGTTTCCACTGCCTCCGCACCCGTATTCATTGGCAGAACTCTATCAAAACCAAAATAATTGGTTACATATTTTTCATATCCTCCTAATGTATCATTATAAAAAGCACGGGAAGTAAGCGTTAAAACATCTGCTTGGTTTCTAAGCGCATCCACTATTTTAGGATGGCAATGACCCTGATTTACTGCAGAATAAGCTGACAGAAAATCATAATATTTTTTCCCTTCTACATCCCATACAAATACACCCTCCCCTTTGGTAAGTACTACTGGAAGTGGACGGTAATTGTGCGCTCCATATTTACCTTCTAACTCTATATAATTTTGTGAGACTTTCAATTCTTATTTTTGGGAACAAATATAAAAAAGAAACCCCACAAATTGTGAGGTCTCTTTCTTTTGTATTATGAAAAATAAACTTATTTTTCATCATCTTTTACTTCCTCAAAATCTACATCTGTTACGTCATCAGAAGTATTATTCTCAGAAGCTTCTGCTCCTTCCGGGGTTTCCCCAGCTTCTTGTGAGGATTTATACATTTCCTCAGAAGCAGCAGTCCAAGCAGTATTGATGGTTTCCATTGCAGAATCAATAGCATCTAAATCTTTACTTTCGTGCGCTTTTTTCAATTCTGCCAAAGCATCTTCAATTGGCTTCTTTTTATCATCTGATAATTTCTCTCCAAATTCTTTCAATTGCTTTTCTGTTTGAAAAATCATACCGTCAGCAGCATTAATCTTATCAGCTGTTTCTTTTACTTTGCTATCAGCATCTGCATTTGCTTCTGCTTCTTTTTTCATCTTTTCAATTTCCTCATCTGATAACCCAGATGATGCTTCAATCTTGATATTCTGCTCCTGTCCTGTTGCTTTATCCTTTGCCGATACATTTAGTATCCCGTTTGCATCAATATCAAAAGTTACTTCAATCTGAGGAATTCCTCTAGGTGCAGGAG
>CAJWUS010000078.1 GCA_913047525.1 uncultured Flavobacteriales bacterium
ACACAGAAAGTTCAATGCCACTTAAAAATTCTTCTACAACAACTGTTGAACTTGCTTTTCCGAATTTTGCATCAGCAACCATTGCTTTTAGTTCTTTCTTGGCCTCTACTAAGTTTTCCAAAATCAGAACTCCTTTACCAGCCGCCAAGCCATCTGCTTTCAAAACATAAGGAGGCTTTAAGCTTTCCAAAAAAGCATAACCATCTTCTAAATCATTTTTTGTAAAAGCCTCATATTTTGCAGTAGGAATATCATATTTCTGCATAAACTGTTTTGCAAACTCTTTACTACCCTCTAATTTTGCGCCCTTTTTTGAAGGTCCAATTACGGTTATGTGTTTTAGTTTCTCATCTTCCGAAAAGAAATCAAAAATCCCTTTTACTAATGGATCTTCTGGACCAACAATAAGCATGTCAATCTCTTCATTAAGAACTAATTTTTTGATACTTTCAAAATCAGTTACGCCAACATCAATATTAGTTCCTAATTCATTTGTTCCAGCATTTCCAGGCGCAATAAGTAGTTTTTTACACAAACTACTTTGTGCAATTTTCCAAGCAAAAGCATGCTCTCTTCCTCCACCACCTAATAAAAGGATATTCATTTATTTTGTTTTAACGTAATATTTTGCGTTCTGCAATTTACGATATTTTATTTTTCTTCAAATGTCTGCATTAGTTCATCAGTCATTTCTAAATTATGAAATACATTTTGCACATCATCATCTTCCTCAAACTTATCAATCATCTTTAGCACCGATTTGGATTTTTCTACATCTAAAATCTTTGTAGTGTTTGGTATTCTCTGTAATTCAGCTGATTGGATTTCAATCTCCAACTCTCCTAATTTTTTTTGCATAACACTAAAATCAGCAAAGTCAGTATAAATCAAAATAATGGCTTTTTCTTTTTCTAATTTTTCCAATCCCCCATCAATTAGTTCCATTTCCAACTCTTCCAAATCTATCTTTATATTTTCATAAGTTATGGTAAAAACTCCTTTCCGATCAAAAATAAATTCCAAAGAACCATTTGTTCCTAAATTACCACCATATTTACTAAATATAGCACGAATATTAGCAATTGTTCGATTATTATTATCTGTAGTACATTCTGCAAAAACCGCCACACCATTAGAAGCGTATCCTTCAAAAGTAACCTCCTCATAAGATGTCCCGCCCGTACCACTTGCCTTTTTTATCGTTCTTTCAATGGTGTCTTTTGGCATATTTGCCCCTTTAGCATTTTGCACTGCCGTGCGTAATCTAGGATTTGTTTCTTGTTCAGAGCCACCTTCTTTTACTGCTACTGTTAATTCTTTAATAATCCGTGTAAATATTTTTGAGCGTTTTGCATCTTGCGCTCCCTTTCTATGTTTAATATTTGCCCATTTACTATGCCCTGACATACTTAAAGTTTTTCAAAAATAATAATTAATTGTCCAATTTTAAAACTGCCATAAATGCATTTTGTGGGATTTCTACATTCCCAACCTGTCGCATTCGTTTCTTTCCTTTTTTTTGTTTTTCCAAAAGCTTTCTCTTTCGAGTGATATCCCCTCCATAACATTTTGCGGTTACATCTTTCCTCAAAGCTTTTACCGTTTCACGCGAGATAATTTTAGAGCCAATAGCCGATTGTATAGCAATATCAAATTGTTGTCTTGGAATAAGTTCTCTCAATTTTACACAAATTTTTTTTCCAAAAGCATACGCATGGTCTCTGTGAATAAGTGCTGATAGCGCATCTACTTGATCGCCATTTAACAGAATATCCAACTTTGCCAAATTAGAACGCTTATAGTCTAATGGCTGATAATCAAAGGACGCGTAGCCCCTTGAAACGGTTTTGAGTTTGTCGTAAAAATCAAAAACAATTTCACCAAGTGGCATTTCAAAAGAAAGCTCAACCCTATCAGTAGTTAAATAAACCTGGTTTTTTAGCTCTCCTCTTTTTTCAATACAAAGTGTCATTATTGTTCCAACAAAATCAGATTTTGTAATAATTTGAGCCCTAATATATGGTTCTTCTACATAGTCTAAAATACTGCCGTCAGGCAAATCGGAAGGATTATGTATGGCCAATTTCTCACTCCTTGAAGTATAGGCAAAATAAGATACATTTGGCACAGTTGTAATAACGGTCATGTCAAACTCCCTTTCTAATCTTTCCTGAATAATTTCCATGTGAAGCATTCCCAAAAAACCACACCTAAAACCAAAACCTAAAGCGGTGGAGGATTCTGGCTCGTATGTAAGGGCAGCATCATTTAGTTGGAGTTTTTCCATGGAATTTCTCAGTTCTTCATAGTCGTCCGTATCCACTGGATAAATTCCTGCAAACACCATTGGTTTCACATCCTCAAAGCCTTGTATGGCCTCAGTTGCAGGATTTTCAACAGAGGTAATGGTATCCCCAACTTTCACTTCTTTCGCCTCTTTAATTCCAGAAATGATATAGCCCACTTCACCGGCACTCATCTTCTTTTTTGGGGCTTGCTTAAATTTTAATGCACCAATTTCATCTGCAAAATATTCCTTTCCAGTGGCAATGAACTTTACTTTATCTCCTTTTTGAATTTCTCCATTTAGTATTTTGAAATAGGCTTCAATCCCCCTGAAAGGATTGTAAACTGAATCAAAAATCATTGCTTGAAGGGGTTTGTTTATATCACCCTTTGGAGAGGGGACTCTTTCAATAATTGCCTTTAAAATATTTTCAATCCCAATTCCTGTTTTTGCACTTGCAGGAATTATTTCATCTTCCGTGCAGCCAATTAAATCAATAATTTGATCGGCAACTACTTCCGGTTCTGCTGATAGTAAATCCACTTTATTCACAACAGGGATAATTTCCAAATCGTTTCCCAATGCCAAATACAAATTGGAAATGGTTTGTGCCTGAATTCCCTGAGCTGCATCTACAATTAGTAATGCGCCTTCACAAGCAGCAATAGAGCGAGAAACTTCATAAGAAAAATCGACATGACCAGGAGTATCAATCAAATTGAGAGTGTAGCCATTATATTCCATTTGCATGGCATGGCTTTTTATGGTGATTCCTCTTTCACGCTCCAAGTCCATATTATCCAAGAGCTGCTCTTGCGCATCTCTTTTGGTAACCGTGCCGGTTACTTCCAGCAATCTATCGGCAAGGGTGCTTTTCCCATGGTCGATATGGGCAATAATGCAAAAATTTCTAATCTTTTTCATGAAATGCGAAAATACAGTTTTTCAATTAGGAATTGGTTTAATAGGGATAAGTTAATCTTACTTTTTTTGCAGAAATTTCTAATAAGGATTTTACACCAAATACAATGGCGCTATTATCGTTTATATGCCCAGCAGGAAACCCAAAACAAATAGGGAAATTATATTTTTTTGTGTGCTCTAAAATTATTTGTTCAGCCGTTTTCCCAAAGGGGATATTATTGTCATTCATATCACTCATTCCTCCTACAATCAAAGCTTTTAGATTTTCAAATTTACCATTTCTTTTAAGATTCATTATCATTCTGTCAATATGGTATAAATACTCATCCAAATCTTCTATAAATAGTATTTTCCCATCTGTGTCTATATCTGAATCAGAACCTAACAATGAATACAAAATAGATAAATTTCCGCCAACAATTTCCGCTTCAATTCGTCCTTTTTTATTTAGAGGATGGGGATCACATTCTGCAATAGTCCCCTCTCTAAAAAGTGATTTTTTCAAACTCTTCAAAGCATCTTTTGTATTTGTTGCAAAGTTTATCGGCATAGTAGCATGTATAGAGGCAACTCCTAAATTATGCAAATGAGAATGCAGTACAGTAACATCACTATATCCCACAATCCATTTTGGATTTTTTTTCAAATTGGCGAAATCAATATTATCAATAATTTGAACCGTGCCATAACCGCCTCTTGCACACAAAATTGCTTTGATTTTGTCATTATTAATCATAGATTGTAAATCAGTTGTTCTTTGTTTTACAGCCCCAGCAAACTGATTATCATCTTCAAAAAGATTTTCGGCTAAAACTAATTCTAGACCCCAACTTTCCAAAGTGTTAATTGCATGGCTTAGTTCTTCCAAAGAAATTTTTCGTGCGGTAGAAACAATTCCTATTTTATCTCCTCTTGTTAATTTTGACGGAATAATCATAAAATTTGTTTATTCATTTATTTCGTTAATTCGCTTTTCGCATATTATTGCTCCTCTAATATCTGACATCTATATCTAATTTCTAATAAGTAAAACTTATATTTGCGAAAATAATTTTTTTCTGATAGAAATGAGCACAAAAAGATATACAGTTACCTCTGCACTACCTTATGCCAATGGACCTTTACACATTGGGCACATTGCTGGCGCATATCTCCCCGCCGATATTTATGTAAGGTATTTAAGAGGGAAAGGACATGATGTTGTCTTTGTTTGTGGCTCAGATGAGCATGGTGCAGCCATTACTTTACAGGCAAAAAAAGATGGAGTAAGTCCTCAGGAAATTGTAGATAAATACCATAACAGAAATAAAAAAGCATTTGCTAATTTTGGAATTGAGTTTAGTGTTTATCATAGAACCTCCCATAAGTTACACCATGAAACGGCACAAGAATTTTTTAAAACTTTGGAGCAGAAAGGAGTTTTTACTAAAAAAACTTCTGAGCAATTTTATGATGAAAAAAATAAACAGTTTTTAGCAGATCGATATATTAGTGGAGAGTGTCCAAAGTGTAATGAAAGGGATGCATATGGCGACCAATGTGAAAAATGTGGCTCGACTCTAAGCCCAAATGAGTTAATAAATCCTAAATCAACTTTAAGTGGAAATACACCAGTGAAAAAGGATACTACCCATTGGTATTTGCCAATGCAAGACCATGAAAACTGGTTAAAACCGTGGATAGAAGATGGAATATTGAATGGGAAAAATCACCATGATGCAAAGGCATGGAGAAGTCAAGTAATAGGGCAGTGCAAATCATGGATTGATGGCGGATTACAAGCCCGTGCCATGACGCGTGATTTGGAATGGGGCGTAAAAGTTCCTATAAAAGGTGGGGATGGGAAAGTACTTTATGTATGGCTGGATGCTCCTATTGGTTATATCTCAGCTACCAAACAATGGGCTACTGACAATGGTAAAAACTGGGAAGATTATTGGAAAAGTGAAGATACCGAGCTTGTCCATTTTATTGGGAAAGACAATATTGTTTTCCATTGTATTATTTTTCCAATCATCTTAAAATCCCATGAAGGATATATTTTACCTACCAATGTTCCGGCCAATGAGTTTTTGAATTTAGAAGGAGAAAAATTATCTACTTCCAGAAATTGGGCAATTTGGCTAGATGAATATTTTGAAGACTTTAAAGGGCAAGAAGATGCCATGCGTTATGTCCTTTGTGCTACCGCTCCTGAAAGTAAGGATACTGATTTTACATGGAAAGATTTCCAAGCGAGAAATAATAATGAATTGGTTGCCATTTTTGGGAATTTTATTAATCGTGTGGTGGTGTTAATCAATAAATATTGGGAAGGAGTTGTACCTAATTGTAACACACTTGATGATTACGACAAAGAGGTATTAGAAAAATTAAAAGAATTTCCAAAGAAAATTGGCGCTTCCATTGAAAAATATAGATTCCGTGAGGCATTAGCAGAATTCATGAAGTTAGCTCGACTTGGAAACAAATATTTAGCGGATACAGAACCTTGGAAACTCAAAAAAACGGACGAAAGCAGAACAGAAACGATAATGAATATTGCCATGCAAATTGCAGCATCTTTAGCGATTCTCTCAGAGCCGTTCATGCCTTTTGCCTCTAGTAAATTAAAAAATATTTTAGCACTTAAAGAGGTTAGATGGAGTGATGCAGGGGAAATCACTATTATGGAAAATCATAAAATAAATAAAGCAATTCATTTGTTTGAAAAGATTGAAGACGAGAAGATAGAGGAACAAAGAGCAAAACTAAAAGCATAAAAATTGTTATGCAAGCATAATAAACGCTATATTAGCAATCCAAAATTTTAAGTTATGAAAAAAATATATTTAATACTAGTAGCAGTTTTTACAACATCAATTGTTATGGCCCAATGTAATGGGCGTTATCAAACCGAAATTTTTAATAGTGTAAATAAAATTACAGTTAATTATTCAGACGTATATACCAACTCCTTTCATGAAATGGATGTTTATACCCCAGATGGTGATATAGAAATAAATAGGCCTGTTATTTTATATATGCACGGAGGATCTTTTTATGGCGGCACAAAATCAATGACAGACTGTATAGATTTTTGTACAAGTATGGCAAAAAGAGGATATGTTACCGCCTCTTTAAACTATAGATTAGCAAATATGATTTCGTTTATAGCAAGTCAGGAAGAACAGTACACTACTGTTTTAAAGGCTGTTTCTGATGT
>CAJWUS010000079.1 GCA_913047525.1 uncultured Flavobacteriales bacterium
TAAAAGATAATTTTTCTCAATCGCTTTCTTTTTCACTTAGTATACCTCTATTTAATGGATGGATGACAAACTCCTCCATTGCCAATGCAAAAATTGGAGTACTGAGTGCTAAGAATGATTTGCAGAAAACAAAAAACCAATTAAGAAAACAAGTTGAACAAGTAAGGGCAGATGTAATTGCTGCTGAAAAGCAATATGAGTTTGCTAAAAAATCAGTAGAAGCTTTGCAAGAATCCTTTAGCTATAATGAGCAAAAATTTAATGAAGGCATACTCAATGTTTATGATTATAATAATGCCAAAAACAAACTTATAAAAGCAGAGTCAGATTTAATACAAGCAAAATATGATTATTTATTCAAAATTAAAATCCTTGATTTCTTTCTAGGAAAACCTTTAACTTTATAGTTATGAAAATATTTATCGCCTTATCCATTGTCGCATCCATTTTTTATTTTTTTGGCAAAAAAAAGCAAAATACAAAACTTAAAAAATTAGGAATAGGTATTTTCATTTTGGCATTTATCATGCTAATCGGCACACTTACAGGAGTCATTAAAACAGAAGATGCTCTTTTAGTGGAAACAGAAATGGTGGAAAGGAGAACAATTATTGAAACTGTTTCGGCTAGTGGAAAAATACAGCCAGAAGTAGAAGTTAAAATTTCTCCAGATGTTTCAGGTGAGATAGTGGCGTTACTTATAAGGGAAGGAGACAGGGTAAGTAAAGGAGAATTGCTCGTAAAAATAAAACCAGATATTTACAAATCAATTTTAGAAAGAAGTAAGGCTTCTGTAAATACAGCCAAAGCAAATTTAGCTAAATCCAAAGCGCAATTGACTGAAAGTAAAGCAAGCTTTAACAGAAACAAACGACTTTATAATCAGGAAGCGATTTCATTATCAGAATTTGAGCAAATTGAGGCCGTTTATAAAGTAGCAGAATTGACTGTGGAGAGTTCTGAATATGCAGTAAGTAGTGCTGAGGCATCCTTTAATGAGGCGGAAGAAAATTTGGATAAAACTTCCATTTATGCGCCAGTGCATGGTACTATTTCTAGATTGAATGTAGAACTTGGCGAGAGGGTAGTTGGAACAGGGCAAATGTCAGGAACAGAGCTAATGCGCTTGGCAGATTTGAGCGCCATGGAAGTTGCAGTGGAGGTAAATGAAAACGATATTGTTCGTGTGCATTTAAATGATACTACCCTTATTGAAGTAGATGCTTTTTTTGGGGAGGAATTTCAAGGGGTTGTTACCGAAATTGCAAATTCGGCAAATGTAAGCGGGGTTAGTGCAGACCAAGTTACTAACTTTGAAGTAAAGATTAGGATATTGGGTAAGACCATATTTCGTCCTGGAATGACGGCATCTGTTGAGGTACAAACCAAAATAGTGAAAAATATTATTTCAGTTCCTATTCAAGCAGTAACAACAAGAAAAGACACAGTAAAAAATGGGGACAACAAAAAAGTAGAATGTGTTTTCATATTTGAAAACGAAATGGCAAATTTCAGCATTGTAAAAACAGGCATTCAGAATGATAAGTTTATTCAGATTTTGGAAGGAATATCAGATAGTGATGTGGTGATAACAGCCCCCTACACTTTGATTTCGAAAACACTAAAAGATGGTGAAAAAGTGGAAAGCAAAAAGAGCGGAAATGATGGAGAAAAAAGAAAAAGCGGTTTTAGTGTAAAAGTTAGCACGGAATAAATGACTCTTATTCTGCTTATAGAAACAGCTACAAAAAGTTGCTCAGTTTCCTTAGCTTCTGATGATAAAATTATTGCTACAAAACAGCAAGTGAATGAGCAATATTCGCATGCCGAAAAGCTCACTGTTTTTATTACAGAACTATTCAAAAATCAAGATTTTACCATTCAAGATCTGGATGCTATTGCTGTAAGCAAAGGCCCTGGTTCCTTTACTGGTTTGCGCATAGGCACATCTACGGCAAAAGGGATTTGCTATGCGATTGATAAGCCATTAATTTCAATTTCTACTTTAAAAGCCATGGCTTTTGGGATGACTCAAAAAGAAAAATCAGATTTGTATTGCCCAATGATTGATGCGCGCAGGATGGAGGTTTATAATGCATTTTATAATAGTTCAAATAATGAGATAAGAGGGGTGCAAGCTGACATTATTACTAAGGAATCTTATGAAAAAGAGTTGGAACAAAAAGTGTTATTTTTTGGGGATGGAGCAAATAAGTGTAAGGAAATTATAAAGCATTCTAATGCTAAATTTATAGAAGAAATTTATCCAAGTTCCAAAGATATGGTTGCCCTAGCCATGCAAAAATATGCAAATAAAGATTTTGAGGATGTTGCTTATTTCGAGCCTTTTTATCTTAAAGATTTTGTTGTAGGGGAAAAGGCCTAACTCCTTTTCCTTCTGGTGCTTGCCTTAAATTTATCTTTGAACGACCCTTCTCCACTACCTCTTCTTGGGCTACTCTTTCTTTTGTTACTGCTACTTTTTTTTCTTTTCGCCTCAAATCTTTTTCTCCCACTCCCTGATGATTTTCTTCTGAAATCATTTCCTCCAGAAGTTGGTGGTTTCGATACTTCTACGGATACGCTATTGCCATTCCATTGGGCATTGGAAAGTCCAACCAATACATCTTGCTCATTATTACTATCAACCTCAAAAAAGGAAAATTTCCGCAAAATATCAATTTTACCAATTGGGATATTTCTTTTCCGAGTGTATTCATTGATCAGACCAATTAGATTGTGTGTTTCTAAGTTTTGCAGCTTCCCTAAATTGATAAAAAAACGAGTGTAACCTTTTTCCGCATGTCCTGTTGATCTTCCTTTTTTTTCTCTTCTATCATTTTTTCTTCCTCTATCACTTTTGCTATTTGTACTGATGTTCAAATCAGGCGCGTTTTTATAAAAGGAAAGAAAGCGATTAAATTCTGCCGAAACAAAATGTTTTAAAAGCTCTTCTTTATCTAAGTGTGCAAGTTTCTCTTCAATAATAGGAATGTATTTTTCTATTTGGTCATTTATATCCGTTTTTACTACTTTATCGATAAGGGCAAGTAATTGGATGGCGCAAATTTCTTCTCCATCAGGAACTTGTTTCAGGATTAACTCTTTTTTCAGCATTTTACCAATAGCTTGCAATTTTCTTCTTTCTCGGCTATGGGAAATAATAATAGAAATTCCGTTTTTTCCAGCCCTTCCGGTTCGTCCTGACCTATGAATATATATTTCATTATCATCTGGCAGGTTATAATTAATAATATGGGTAAGGTCATCAATATCAATTCCTCTTGCTGCCACATCAGTGGCCACTAACATTTGCAGATTTCTTTTTCTAAACCTTCCCATTACATGGTCTCTTTGCGATTGTGATAAATCGCCATGCAAAGCATCTGCATTGTAGCCATCTTGCATCAATTTATCGGCTACATCTTTGGTTTCCCTACGAGTTCTGCAAAAAACGATTCCATAAATTTCAGGGTTTATATCACATATTCTTCTAAGTGCCTTATATCTATCTCGAGCATTTACCACATAAAAGTGATGCTCAACATTTTTTGCGCCCTCATTTCTGCCAGCCACTTCAATGGTTTTGGGGCTGAACATATAATTTTTAGTAATACGCATCACTTCTTTTGGCATTGTTGCCGAAAAAAGTAATGTTCGCTTTTCTTCTGGGGTTTCAGCTAAAATAGTATCCAAATCCTCTTTAAAGCCCATATTTAGCATTTCATCTGCCTCATCCAACACTACATACTCAATATTAGCCAGTTTTAGTTTTTTTCTTTTGATTAAATCGATAACTCTTCCGGGGGTTCCTACAACTATTTGACTTCCAGAATTGAGTGCTCTAATTTGCGTTTGAATGTTTGCTCCTCCATAAACAGCTGTAATTTTTAGTCCCTTTGTGTATTCCGAATAGGTTTCCATATCCTTTGTTATTTGCAAACAAAGTTCTCTTGTTGGGCATAAAATAATAGCTTGTGTTTGCTTGCTATCGGTTTCAATTTGTTGAATGATAGGCAATCCAAAAGCTGCAGTTTTCCCTGTTCCGGTTTGTGCAAGTGCAATTAGGTCATTTTCCTCCGCAAGAAGAAAAGGAATACTTTCACTTTGAATGGGGGTTGGCTTCTCAAAGCCCAAATCGGCAATAGCTTTTTGAAGGCTATTATCTAATCCCATATCTGAAAATGTCATTGTCAAAAAATTTGTGCAAAACTACTCCTTTCTATTTGATATATAGGATTTTAGAAAGAAAAATAAAAGAGTTTATTTTCTTAAAGAAAATGCTAATTCACTACTACTCTTTTTATAATTTCTGCTGACTCTGAAAAAATCTTTATAAAATAAATTCCTTTTACATCCAAGAGTATGTACGACTCCATAGTTGTTTTAAGTAGTTTCCCTTCTATCGAAAAGACTTCTATTTTCTCAATTTTCAGATCAGTCATAATATTTATCAAACCATCCGTAGGATTAGGATAAATATCTATATCCGAATTTAAGATGTCATCAACTCCACTTGGAATAAAAGTTACCACATAGAAAGCCGTGTCAGAAATACATATATTGGTATCGGTAGCAATTACCCAATAAGAACCGTTTGCAAGTGGTGTAATACTCTGGCTTATTTCTCCACTACTCCAAATATAGGAATACGGACTTGTACCGCCATTTACATTGGCATCAAGATTTACGCCATTTTGAGAAATTTGAGCAGTTACAGCCGTATCAACCGTTAGTTTGGTTTCTACAATAGAATCGCAACCATTAGAAGCGGTGTATTTATCAGTATAAACCCCTGTTGAATCATACACATTTCCATTAATGGTAACGCTTTCTCCATTACATATCCTAAGAGTATTTATTGTTATATTAGGTGTGATTTCCACATCATAAAAGAAATAATAATATTGATCACTTGCATTCGAACCTGTTATAGAAACTGGGCCAATATTGAAAGGATATAACTGGCTATTTCCTTGTCCGGCATTACTTCTATATAAACCAGAATTACCGCTACTAATTCCCAATTGGAAATCATTCCCAACTGGAATAGTAAAATTAAGATTCACTCTTTGCTGGCCAGGATAAACGATTATAGTTTCATCTTCCAATACAATGCCATTATTATCTCTTAGCTCAAAAGTGATGGTATTGGTATCTAAGGCATATACTTTTGCAGAAGATATATTGCTAATATTAGAACAAGTTAATTCCAGATAACCATTCCAAGTGCTAAAAGCGCCAGGAGCAGAACTACTATCCAAAATCCCCCCAAAAATGGAAGTGTAATTTGCAGTGAGTGTTGTTAATGTTGTTGTAACAATACTATCACAACCATTAGAGGATTGAATTGTGTCATTATATACACCATCATAATAATATACACTAGTCCCAATAGATACACTATCACCAAAACAAATAGTTTGATTATTTGTCCCTGTACTAGCAGAAATATTAAGAACGGTTAAAATAGTAGTTACCACACTATCGCAACCAAATGCATTGTATAAGGTGTCAACATAAACACCAGTTGAGTCATAAACATTACTGCCTACAATAGTAACTTCTCCACTACAAATGGTCTGTATATTACTATAACTGACATGAGGGTGTACTGCCAAATCGGTATACACAATACTATCACAACCACCTACAGAAGTTAAGGAATCTACATAATATCCAGAAGTATAGTAAATACTATTGCCAACATGAATACTATCACCAGAACATACTGCATAATGTGTTGGCTGAGTGGAAAGTCGAATTTCTACATCATAAAAGAAATAATAATATTGACCACCAGCACTTGATCCCGTAATAGCAGCAAAATTATCAAAATCGTAAGGGTAATTCACACCTTGATTCGATCTGTATAGACCAGAGTTAGAAGCAGCAATTCCCAACTGTAAATTAGTAGCAATAGGCATTTCGAAATTAAGGTAAATACGTTGAGCTCCTGGCAATACTTGCAATGTAATATCGTCCAATACACTGCCATTATTTGTTCTTAACTCAAAGGTAATTGTATTGGTATCTTGCGCATACACAAGTGCAGATACTATCTCGGATGGCATATAACAATCTAATTCTTGATGTTGTAAACTATTATAAAAACCACCACTTGCAACAGTTGTATCAGTAATTCCACCAAATACAGAGTTATAAGAAAATAAAGTGGTTAAATTGGTGTTGATAATACTATCACAACCAAGAGAACTTATTAATGTATCAGAATAATTCCCGTTTGTATTGTACATACTACTACCCACTATCACACTATCGCCACTGCATATATCAAAGGATAAATTTATAGGCGTTTGTACTGTAAGATTAGTATTTATTATACTATCACAACCTACTGAATTTGTTA
>CAJWUS010000080.1 GCA_913047525.1 uncultured Flavobacteriales bacterium
ATATGTTGCACTCCTGGTCCATCATAAAAATCTAAATATTCCTCAATTTGAGATTTCTTTTTTCCTTCAGCTGGCTCATTAATTGGAAATTTTATTCTTCCATTTCCGTTTGTCATTACTTTACTCATAAGTGCAGTGTATTGAGTAGAAATATCTTTATCATCAAAAGTGATAAGGTTTGCAAATCCCATAGTTTCATTATAAAACTTTTCCCAAATATTCATTTCGTTCCACCCAACATTAGCGACCATATGGTCAATGTATTTTAATCCCACTGAATCAGGAATATAATCTGATGTCCATTTTTCAAAACCAGGAACAAAAGTCCCATTATAATTTTTCCGTTCTACAAAAACATGAACGGTATCTCCATAAATCTTAATCCCTGATTTTACAACCTCCCCATCCTTATCCTTTTCTGTTCTTGGTTCAAAATAAGATTCTGCCCCTCTACTTGTTGTTTCTTTCCAAGCTGATTCTGCATCATCAACCCAAAGTGCAATTACCTTGACTCCATCTCCATGTTTTTCAATATGATCATAAATTTCATTATCCACTCCTTGCATTGGAGTAGTAAACATCAAACGAATTTTATCCTGAACAACAACATAGGAAGTTCTGTCTTTTACCCCTGTTTCCAATCCTGCATATGCAAGTGACTGAAACCCTAAAGTCGTTTTATAAAAATGAGCTGCTTGTTTTGCGTTCCCCACATAAAACTCTACATAATCTGTTCCTAAAAGCGGAAGAAAATCCTGTGCATCTGGAAAAATTTTTTCTAAGGAATATGTTGTCTTATTTAGTTTTGTTAAATCGTCTCTCATTTTATTTTATTCTAACCATGATTTGTGATACTTTCCATCTGACAAATCAATTGCTGCTTTAGTTAATCTTAAAGGTGCAAAAGTATCGATCATTACTGCTAGTTCATCAGTTTCTTTTTCCTCAATACTTCTTTCCATAGCCCCCGGATGTGGTCCATGTGGTATTCCTGCTGGATGCAATGAAATAAAACCTTCTTCCACATGATTTCTACTCATAAAATCTCCATCCACATAATAAAGAACTTCATCTGAGTCAATATTAGAATGATTATATGGTGCAGGTATAGCTTCAGGATGATAATCATATAATCTTGGAACAAAAGAACATATCACAAATGTTGATGTTTCAAAAGTTTGATGTACCGGAGGTGGCTGATGTACTCTTCCTGTAATAGGTTCAAAATCATGGATAGAAAAAGCATATGGGAAATTGTATCCGTCCCAACCTACAACATCAAAAGGATGTGAAGCATAAGTATACTCATGAATCATTTGCTCCTTTTTTATTTTGATAATAAAATCGCCTTGTTTATCATGGGTCTCCAGGTTTTCTGGCTTTCTTAAATCTCTTTCACAATAAGGAGAATTTTCTAATAATTGGCCAAAATGATTACGATATCTTTTTGGCATATATACAGGGGTGTATGATTCAACTATAAACAATCTGTTTTCATCAGTATCAAATTTCATGGTGTAAATCATTCCTCTAGGGATTACTAAATAATCACCTTCCTTAAATTTTATATTCCCTACAAATGTTCTGAGAATACCAGTTCCTTTATGTACAAAAATTACCTCATCACCATCTGAATTTTTATAAAAATAATCTTCTTCTAAATTAGTAGGTGCTGAAAGCAAGATGTTTAAATCATTATTCAATAAAATTGAAATCCTACTTTTTAAATGATCAGCTAATTTAGGTGCATCAAGACCTTTTAAAAGGTAAGATTTTAGATTTTTCTTCACTTCAATTTCAGGTGCAACAGAATAGGATTCTGCAATTTTTTTTACTTGTGTTGGCCTATGTAAATGATATAAAAGAGATGACATTCCATCAAAACCAATGGTTCCAAAAAGTTCTTCATAATGAGAATCCCCATCTTTTTTTCTAAAAGTGGTGTGTCTTTTGTGTGGGATTTCACCCAATTGATGATAAAATGGCATGTGTTTAATTTTAGTGCAAATTAAAGATAATTTTTGATTGCTTGAAAATAAATACAAAAGCAATTTTTTTTAATAAGTTTGCACAAAATAAAATTGAAATGAAAATTGTAACTTATACCTATAACCAATCCTCTGCATTAGGCCTTTTAATAGGCAAAAAAATCTACCCCTTAAACTCTATTGCAAGTACTATGAATGATTTTTTGCAACTGGGAGAAAGTGCTATGGTAAAAGCAAAAACTATTCAAGAAAGCATACTAAATAACAGGTCAAATTTGAAAAGTGTTTCTCTTACTGAAACCACATTGTTAGCTCCTGTTCCAAATCCTGCTTCTTGCAGAGATGCATATGCTTTTAGGCAACATGTAGCAACAGCCAGAAGGAATCGGGGAGTGGAGATGATACCAGAATTTGATCAATTCCCTATTTTTTATTTTACCAACCATAATGCAATCTTAGGGCCAACGGATGATATTATATGTATGCCCGACCATATGCAAAAATTGGATTTTGAATTGGAAGCCGCTATTGTAATAGGGAAAAAGGGAAGAAACATAAAAGCAATAGATGCAGATGAATATATTGCTGGCTATTTAATCATGAATGATATGAGCGCAAGAGCACTGCAAATGGAAGAAATGAAATTAAATTTAGGTCCTGCAAAAGGAAAAGATTTCTGTACTATTATTGGCCCATATTTAGTGACTAAAGATGAATTGACAGACAAAAAAGTAGACACAGCTGAAGGTCATGATGGAGATACTTATAGTTTAAACATGAAGTGTTGGGTAAATGGCGAGTTGTTATCTGAAGGGAATATGAAAGATATGAATTGGACTTTTGCCGAAATTATTGAAAGATGCGCATATGGTGCTGATGTTTTTCCTGGGGATGTTATTGGCTCAGGAACAGTTGGAACAGGGTGTTTGCTTGAGTTAAATGGAACGCATAAATTAGAAAATCCTAATTATGAGCCGGTTTGGCTAAAAGATGGAGATGTAGTAGAAATGGAAATTGAAGAATTGGGAAAAATCAAAAACAAAATAGTTTTAGAAAATGATTCTCATTCCTTATTTGGACTAAAGAAAAACATGTAAGTTTATGTTGACTATTGATCCAAAAACAGAAAAAACGGCTCTTGTACATAAGTACATTTTAGGGGCTGTTGCTCCAAGACCAATAGCTTTTGCAAGTACTATTGACAAGACAGGTAATTTAAATCTTAGTCCTTTTAGTTTCTTCAATGCTTTCTCTGCAAATCCCCCTATTCTAATTTTTTCTCCTGCTAGAAGAGTAAGAGGAAATACTATAAAACACACACTAGAGAATATAATGGCAACTAATGAAGTGGTTATTGGCATAGTAACATCTGAAATGGCAGAGCAAGTTTCCTTGAGTAGTTGCGATTTTGAACAAGGAGTAAATGAATTTAAAAAAGCAGGGTTTACAGCTGAAAAAGCAGACTTAATTAAACCATCTTTAATAAAACAATCCCCTGTAAATTTTGAATGTAAAGTAAATAAAGTTATTGAATTAGGAGAAGAAGGAGGAGCTGGAAATCTGGTAATTTGTGAAGTGCTAAAAATTCATATTGTTAAAGCAATTTTAGATGCAAATGAAAATATTGATCCTTTTAAGCTAAATGCACTTTCGCGACTTGGGGGTAATTGGTATGGGAAAGCTACAAAAGATAGTTTGTTTGAATTGGAAAAACCCATTGGGAAAACCGGCATGGGATTTGATAATCTACCAAATGACATAAGAGCAAGCTCTATTTTATCAGGAAGCGATTTAGCAATTCTGGCATCTTGGGAAGAGATCCCATCAAAAACAAGTTTCTTGGAAAGAGAATGGAAAAACATAGAAGAAAAACATACATTAGCAAAAAAATATTTAAGGCAAGGCAATGTAAATGAAGCTTGGCAAATCTTATTATAAACTCTATTAACTAAAACTAAATATTATGTCATTCGAATTACCAAAATTACCGTACGCATATGATGCGTTAGAGTCTCATATTGACGCAAGAACTATGGAAATACACCATAGCAAACATCATAATGGATATACCAATAATTTAAATAATGCAATTGCTGGAACCGATATGGAGGGAAAATCTATTGAAGAAATATGTGCAACTCCAGGATTAAATGGAGGAGTACGGAATAATGGGGGCGGATACTATAATCATTGCCTATTTTGGGAGATAATGTCTCCAAATGGAGGGGGTAATCCTACAGGAGAAATTGCTGAAGCAATCAATGCCAAATTTGGAAGTTTTGATAACTTTAAAGATGAATTCTCCAAAGCTGCAGGAACAAGATTTGGATCAGGATGGGCTTGGCTGTGTGTTTGTGAGGGAGGAAAGCTGTGTGTTTGCTCTACTGCCAATCAGGACAATCCACTAATGGAAGGGCACTGTGGCGGAACACCAATTTTAGGAATAGATGTGTGGGAGCACGCCTATTATTTAAATTATCAAAATAGAAAACCAGATTATATTGCTGCATTTTTTAATGTTATCAATTGGGAGGAAGTAAACAGAAGATATCTTTCTTCTTTATAATATTTTTATAAATTTGCCCAATTAAAAAATTAAACTAAAAAAAATGAAAAAGAAAATAGCTTTACTTACATTATTTGGATTCTTGTCTGTTGGCAGTGTAAATTTATTTGCACAAAATGAAAGTGCTGAATTAAACGATTCTTCAGAAACCACTGAGCAAATAAAGGAAGCAGCTGTTGAGGAAACTGGAGCTCCTGCAATTGAAACTCCAACTGAAGAAGACAAATCTTTCCATCAAGTTATTAAACAAAAGTTTATTGAAGGGGGCCCTTCATTTATGGGGATTGTTTTGCTTTGTCTTATTTTAGGATTGGCACTAGCTATAGAGAGAATTATTTATTTGAATATGGCAACTGGAAACTCTGAAAAACTTTTAAATGATGTAGAAGGCGCTCTTCAATCTGGAGGTGTAGATGCAGCAAAAGAAATTTGCAGAAATACAAAAGGACCTGTTGCTTCAATTTTTTACCAAGGATTAGATCGTTCAAGTGAAGGAATTGATATAGTAGAGAAATCGGTTATTTCTTACGGATCTGTACAAATGGGGCTTTTAGAAAAGGGGTTGTCTTGGATTTCATTATTCATTGCATTAGCTCCCATGCTCGGATTCATGGGAACTGTAATTGGTATGATTGGTGCTTTTGATGCTATTGAAGCTGCTGGTGACATTTCGCCATCTTTAGTAGCTGGCGGTATTAAGGTTGCTCTTTTAACTACCGTATTCGGACTTATTGTTGCAATTATTTTACAAGTATTCTACAACTACATTGTTTCTAAAATTGACAGTATTGTAAATGATATGGAAGATGCTTCTATTTCTTTAATAGATTTATTAGTTAAAACTAAGTAATTATGGATTGGATTAATATTGGAATAATTCTCACTTATATAATGGTTATTGGAGCTTCACTTTCTGTACTAGGATTTGGAATCGTGCGAATGTTAAACCACCCAAAAAATTCCAAAAAATCACTTTATACTGTTGGCGGATTAATTCTTATATTGTTACTTGGTTTTGCACTTGCGTCTTCTGAGGTATTACCTTCCTATGAGAAATATGAAATAGACGCTGGCTCTTCTAAAAGAGTGGGAATGGGTTTAATTACATTTTATTTCTTAAGTCTTTGTGCAATTTTAGCTGTTTTGTATACAGAGTTTTCTAAAGTTTTCTCAAAATAATGGCAAGAAGCAATCGCGAACTTCAAGAGATTAATGCGGGTTCTATGGCAGATATTGCTTTTTTGCTTTTAATCTTCTTTTTGGTAACAACTACAATGGATGTAGATACTGGTATTGCTAGGAAACTTCCTCCTATGCCGGAAGAGGAACAACAAGAAGATGATTCGCAAATTCATGCTAGAAACATTTATGTAGTACTTGTGAATTCTAACAACCAGCTTTTAGTAGAAGGAACTTATATGGATATTTCTCAATTAAAAGAGGGAGCAAAGGCATTTATCGATAATAATGGAGTGCTTCCAGATTTGTCAGACAATCCTGAAAAGGCAATTATTTCATTGCAAAATGATAGAGGTACTTCTTACAAAACTTACATTCAAGTACAGAATGAATTGACTGCAGCTTATAACGAATTAAGAAATAAAGCAGCTTTATCCGAATTTGGAACCAAATTTTATGATTCATCCAAATCGCAACAAAAAATAATTCGAAAAAAATATCCTCAAAAAATTTCAGAAGCAGAACCAAAAAATGTGGGAGAATAATGAGTAAATTTAACAGAAAATTAAAAGAAGG
>CAJWUS010000081.1 GCA_913047525.1 uncultured Flavobacteriales bacterium
TAGAATGGGAGCAACTGATGTTTGTCCTCTTGTTCCTATTGCAAATATCAGTATGGAAGAAACAGCCAAATGGGCACACAAATTAGGAGAAAGAGTAGGAACAGGATTAGGAATCCCTGTTTACCACTATGAGGTTGCAGCCAAAGAAGAGAAGCGTAAAAACCTTGCCAATTGCCGAAAAGGAGAATATGAAGGATTACCCAAAAAATTAGTGGATACGGATTGGAAACCGGATTTCGGTCCTGCAGAATTTAACAAATCTGTAGAGAAATCAGGAGCAACAGCAATTTCTGCTCGTGACTTCCTGGTGGCCTACAACATTAACTTAAACACTACTTCAACTAGGAGGGCTAATGCAGTAGCATTTGACATACGAGAAGCAGGAAGAATGAAAAGAGAAGGAGGAACACTTTCAGGAAAAATAATGAAAGATAAAGACGGAAATCCTTTAAAAACACCAGGACTTTTTAAAGCAGTGAAAGGAATCGGCTGGTTTATTGAAGAATATGGAATAGCACAAATTTCTTATAATTTAACCAATATAAACATATCGCCATTACATGAAGTCTTTGATAAAACTTGTGAAAGAGCATTAGCAAGAGGAATGCGTGTAACAGGATCTGAACTAGTAGGATTAGTGCCTAAGAAAGTATTGATTGATGCTGGAAAACACTTCCTGAAAAAACAAGAACGATCAACAGGGATTCATGAAAGTGAAATTATTAAAATTGCAATCAAAACTTTAGGGTTAGAGGAACTAGCTCCTTTCGACCCGAAAGAAAGAGTAATTGAATATATATTGGAAAATGACACCAACAAGCCGCTTGTAAACATGAAATTGATTGATTTTGCAAATGAAACGGCAAGTGAGAGCCCTGCCCCAGGTGGCGGTTCTATTTCTGCTTATTGTGGTGCTATGGGAACTGCTCTTGGAACTATGGTTGCGAACCTTTCTGCGCACAAAAGAGGTTGGGATGATAGATGGGAAGAATTCTCTAATTGGGCAGAAAAAGGATTAACTTACCAAAACATCCTTTTAGATTTAGTAGATGAAGACACCAATGCTTTTAACAAAATCATGGATGCTTTCCGCTTGCCAAAAGATACAGAGGCTGACAAAGCAAAAAGACATGCCGCCATACAAGAAGCAACCAAATATGCTATCCTCACTCCTTTTAAAATAATGGAAACAGCTTATGCTTCAATGGAAGTGATGAAAGCTATGGCTGAATTTGGAAATCCTAATTCTGTTACAGATGCTGGAGTTGGTGCCCTTTGTGCTCGTACTGCAGTAATTGGAGCTTTTCTAAATGTAAAAATTAATTGTGGAGATTGTGAAGATAAAGCATTTGTAGAAGATATTTTGAAAAAAGGACAACAATTAGTAGATGATACTTGTGCTTTGGAAAATGAAATTATAGAGATTACTAATTATAAAATCTAAATTCTTTATTTTCTTAACACTTCCATATTGAAAATAAATACTCTATGGAATAGTATTATATGTTCTATAGCATATATTTGCAAACTTATTAATCAAATTAAAATAACCAAATGAAAAAATTACTTTATACATTTTTAGCAGTTTCTATAATATTTGCTGCTTGCAAGAAAGAAGAGGAAAATAATAATCCGCCAACATCTCCTGCATCAATTGTTGGGAAATGGACAGCTACTAATGTAACCATAGACTCAACACTTATAGTTTCATATATGGGACAAACTATTGATTCCTTATCTAGTTCAGGAAGTAGAACTCTAACACCACAAATATTAGGCAGCCCAACAGATTTAGAGTTTTTATCAAGTGGAACAGTATATGCTAGTTTTTCTGATTTTCCTTTTCAAGATACCACTACTTATACACTAAATGGAAATGTGTTAATAATAGATAATGAGGGTGGTTTTCATTATACTGTTACTAATAGTACGCTTGCACTTACAGGAGGTGAAGAATTTACAGAAACAGACACCGTAGATCTTGGTAATGGCCCAATGGCTATTGAAATGTATTATCTTCATACAAATACTCTTAATTTTACTAAAAATACAAGTGGAATTACAAACAATAGTTTAAACCAAAGAATCGGAAATCCTAATCATTCTTGGTTTACAAAACCAAAACTTCCAAATATTCTAAAAAATATTAAATAAATTCAAATAAATAAGCTCCATCTGTGCTTACATTGTAAAAAGGAATGCTCCATTTGTAGCATTCCTTTTTTATTTGCTCTTGTTTATAATAGGAAACTGAAGAGTCAATAATCAATTTTCTACAGTTGATATTTTCTAAATCCACTTTTACTTTATCAGATATAACCACAAAATCAAATTGTATTTCTGAAATATTTTCTGACTTTTTAAAATTCTCATCAACTAACAAAATCTTTTTATCTTGAAATTGAATATAATTCTCCCTCTTTAAATAGCTTTTGCTTGTAAAAATTGTAGATATCAGAGTAGATTCTTGCACTCTCCTCTCCCACCTATAATGCATAATATGAAATCGCATTTTGCTTTGATCATTAACTAAATCTTCATCAGCAAGAAAATAGTTTTTATCACCATCAACAAAATCAATTGCTCTTTCTCCAGGCACATCATACACAATAAAATAGCTTTGTTTTTGCATGTTCATTTTTTCATATATCTGATAAGAAAGCAAGAAAACAGTAAGTAAAAGTGCAATTTTTATATTTCGAAAATTTTGATTCACAATAGCTGGAATAAAAAGCAAAATAAGAAGATATATTAGTAATGTTTCAAAAGCTGAAATACTGATACCAAGCGTTAAAGAAAAAGGTAAAGAATCTACCCATTCTACCGAAAAATTCAAAAAGAGTAACATCTTATTTACTACCCAAGCAATATAGTTAGGAATAATAGGAATCGTACTGACAACAAAAAGCAGAATGCCTCCATTGATGATAAAAGTGGCTAATGGAATTACAAATAAATTCGAAAGCAGGAAATAATTTGGAAACTGATGAAAATAATACATTCCCAGAGGGAAAGTGGCCAATTGTGCAGCAATAGATACAGTCGTAATTACCCAAATCTTATCCAAAAGCCAATTGCTTGTTCTGTACAAATTATACAATTTGGGCTGTAAATACACAATGCCCAAAACCGCTAAATAAGAAAGCTGAAATCCTACTTTCAAAATGATGTAAGGATTGTATAAAATTAGCACAAAAGCAGATGCTGCCAAAGTGTTGTAAATGTTAGTTTGTCGTTTTAAAGACGAGCCAATAGTAACAAAGGAAAACATGGTGGCAGCACGCAATACAGAGGGTGACAAACCCGTAAGAAAAGCATAAGCCCAAAGGGCAAGTACTAGCAAAAATGCCTTCATATAGTTACCGCATTTTATTTTATCGAAAAAGAAAAGAAGTGAACTTAATACCAAATAAATAATACCTACATGCAAACCAGAAACTGCCAATACATGCATAGCTCCTGAGCTGGAATAAGTCAGAATGGTATCTCTGTCCAGCATATCCTTATATCCTAGTAAAAGGGCGGAAGAAACAGCCAATTCTTGCTGCTCGAAATGATGACTTTTCAGCACATCCAGAAGGTGTTTTTGCCACAAAAAGGCAGTTGCCCGAACGGAAAATCCTTTTTGTTTTTCAAACATTTTCCAATGCATATTTGTGAGGTATTGCTGATGAAAAATATCAGAATTTGCTAAGAACTTTTTATAATCAAATTGTGCAGGATTTGTTGGTCCATCAATAGCCTTCCAATTAGATTTTACTACTATTTGATCTCCATATTGCAGATTTATAGCATTAGTATCTTTCTCTAAATACAAAATTGCATTTCCTATTGTATTTTGTATAAAAGAATCTTTTTGAACTGCAATAACCTCCACCTCTATTTTTACTGATTTTTCTTTTTCAATAGCATCTTCAGATAGCTTTGCAATGCAATAATCACTCTCAAAATTTGAGAAATGATTTTCTTTATCAATGTTTTGGTAATGTGCAGTAATAAATAAGGAAAAAGCGAAAAGTAAAAGGTAAACCGAAAAGCCAAACATCCATCTATTTCTATATTTGTTAGTTGTTCTTTTAAAAAAAATCATCAGAAGAAATAGCAGAAAAAAGAAAGCTAATAAAGGAGTAAATATCTCACTATCTACTGATAAAAATATACTGCAGAACACACCCAAAATTAGAGGAATAAGTAAGCGAAAAAGCGGTAATGGATTCCAAAAGTTCATATTGTTTTATATCTTTGACAAAAAATTTATTATGAAAACATTAAAATTTCTCTCAGCATTATTTATTTGTTGTTTAGTATGTAATGCTATACAAGCACAAGCAGTAATAAAAAGTAATAAAAATAAAAAAGTAGTTGTAAAAAAGAATAATAACAAGAAAGTTATTGTGAAAAGCAACAGACACAACTCTCATGGTTCACGTAATGTAAATACACATGGCAATCACCCACACCATAGTGGAAACGGTAAGGTTATTATAAAATCAAATAGAAATAATATTATTGTTAAAAGACCAAATAGGCCAAATTATGTTAAAAAACCTTTCCTAAATAGAAGAGGGTATCTCTGGATTAGTGGCTATTGGGGATGGTCAGGGAATACTTACATTTGGATTGATGGTTTCTGGGAAAGAGAAAGACACGGCTTCCATTGGCATGATGGCTATTGGGAAGAAACACCACACGGCTTCTATTGGGTAGAAGGATATTGGTGTGATATTTATTAATTAAATTAAAATTTAAGAAAATGAAGAAAGTAATTTTTGTAACAATTTTAACCGCTCTAATTTTTAGTGCATGTAAGGAAACTGAAACTGGTGGATGTATTGATGCTTCAGCTATTAATTATGAGAGCTGGGCTGATTATGATGATGGTTCTTGCTTATATCAGTGTGATGATCCTTACGCAACAAATTACAATGTAACAACAAATTATCCTATATGCGAATATGAAGCAGATGTTGTTTTTTATTTAGATGTACCAGCAGCTGTATATTTTACAAATGAAGGCATTCCTTTTTTAGATGTTTATGTTGGTAATGATTTGGCTGGAACAATGCCTGCAAATGTAGGATTTACATCTACAGTATTGTGTGACGATTTAGATCCTGAACCTGTACATTTTATTTATTTATGGGAGAATGAGCTATCAACCACTTTAACATGGACGGTAAGAGATTTAGCCGGATTTATTTGGTATTCTGGCACAGATATAGTAGTAGCAAATAATTGCCTATCATTACAATTAACCATGAAAAAGATAAAAGAATATCAGAATTCTCACTAGAAACAATAATTTTAGAATAGATAAGTCTATTTTAATATCTAAAAAAAGTCATCCCAAAAAGGTGGCTTTTTTATTCTGCAATATTTGTGAAAATTAAATCCGCAACTTTATTAGAAGCTCCTTCCTTTCCTAACTTAACTTTTAATTCTTTGTAATCTGTTAGAATTTTTTCTCTACTGGAATCATCTAAAATATAAAATAAAGAAGCAGATAGATTTTGACCATTCAACTCATCTTGTAATAATTCCTTAACTACTAATTTATCCATTATAATATTCACCAAAGAAATGAATTTTGTTTTAACAAGACGCTTTGCAATTTGGTAGGAGAAAGAATTGGTTTTGTAACAAACCACTTGTGGCACCACAAAAAGTGCCGTCTCTAAAGTAGCAGTACCAGAGGTAACAAGGGCTGCTTTTGCATTTGCTAAAAGACCATAAGTTTCATTTTTAGTTAAAAGCACATTTGTATTTGCAATGATGTTTTTATAAAATTCTTCCTCTATAGAATTTGTAGTCGCCACCACAAACTGATAGTCTGGAAAATCATTTACAACCCCTAACATTTGCGGTAATATTTTACTGATTTCTTGCTTTCTACTTCCTGGAAGTAGTGCAATTATTGGCTTATTCGTTTGCAAAGAAAAAGAGAAATTGTCCTTTGATATCTCATCAAGTAGTGGATGCCCAACAAAATCTACTTCAAAGTTATTTGAATTATAATAATCCTTCTCAAAAGGTAGAATAACAAACATTTTGTCTACATTTTTTCGAATTTGCTTAATTCTACTTTTTTTCCAAGCCCAAATCTGAGGAGAGATATAATAAAAAACTC
>CAJWUS010000082.1 GCA_913047525.1 uncultured Flavobacteriales bacterium
AAATCAGTAGAGCAATTAAAATGTATGTTCGATTTAAATCAGAAACTAAGGAAGACGAATTACCTGAATCTACTGCAATTAGCGGAAAAAGAAAGGAAAACTTCAGGTTCCATATTAATTACAAAGAAGGAGAAAATTGGAGCTTTGCAAACCGATTTGAGACTTCATTAATTGATTTTGATGATACAAAAACAAATGGCTACATGCTTTATCAGGATATAAAATACAAACCTTTATTTTCAAAATTTAGCTTTACAAGCCGTTATGTTCTATTTAATGCAATTGAATATGATAATAGAATCTATGCCTATGAAAATGATGTGCTGTATGGTTACTCCATTCCTGCTTATTACGGAAAAGGAAATAAATCGTATGTTGTTATAAAGTATAATCCAATAAGAAATGTCGATCTTTGGCTAAGATTTGCACACACTACATATACAGATAGAACTGCAATAAAAAGCGGGTGGGATGAAATTGAAGGAAACAAAATGACAGAAATAAAACTCCAATTAAGATATAAATTCTAATGAAGCAACTAACAACAATACTAAATATAAAACATCCAATAATAATGGCTCCTATGTTTTTGGTAACCAATACCAAAATGATGATAGAAGCGCTAAATTCTGGAATTGCAGCTTGTATCCCTGCCCTTAATTTTAGAACTATTGAAGAATTTGAAAAAGCAATAAACGAAATAAGAAATAAATCAAACTCAACTGGATTAGGAGTGAACTTAATTGTAAATAAATCGAACTCAAAACTTAAAGTACAATTGGATTCATGCGTAAGACTAAAAGTTGATTTTATCATCACTTCATTAGGTAGCCCGGAAGATGTGATTAATAAATGCAAGCCATCTGGAATAAAAGTTTTTTGTGATGTAGTAGAAGAAAATTATGCGAAAAAAGTAGCAGAATTAGGAGCTGATGCAGTAATAGCTGTGAATAAAAATGCAGGAGGACATGCAGGGGATTTATCGTCAAAAGAATTGTTCAATTGTATTAATAATACTTGTGACACACCAATAATCTCAGCAGGAGGTGTTGGTGATAAATTAGGTGTTGATGAAAAACTATCAGAAGGGTTTGCTGGTTTGTCAATTGGCTCTCCGTTTATTGCTTGTGAAGAAGCAGGTATATCAGAAGAATACAAAAAAGCATGTGTTGACTATGGAAAGAATGATATTGTTATGACTACTAAAATATCTGGAACGCCATGTACAGTAATAAACACCCCTTATGTTCAGCAAGTAGGTACTGAACAAAATTGGCTAGAAAAAATGATGAGTAAAAACAAGAAAATCAAAAAATGGATTAAGATGCTTACTTTCTTAAAAGGAATGAGGTCAATAGAGAAAGCTGCATTAAGTAGCACTTATAAAACTGTATGGTGTGCCGGGCCAAGCATTGAATACACAAAAGAAATACTACCAATAAAAGAAATTGTGAATCAACTTGTTAATTAGAATATCTTAACCTTTATTTTCTTCCAAACCTTACTTAATAAATAAGCTGAAATTAAAGCAACTATAGTAAGTATTCCTCCTAATTGTAAATTTCCATAAATAAAATAGCCTGTAGCAAAAAGCAAACTATAAATCATAGCTAAAGCCAAAAGCATTGCTAATATACCGGCAGGAACTGACCAACCTTCTGTTTCAATTTGCTCATTACCAATTATAGTTTTCCAACCTGGCCCTCCAGGGGTTGTTTTTTTGTAAAAGTTTAGAAGTATTTCTTTATCTTCAGCAGGAGTTGAAAAAGTCACCAGAAGCCAAACTACTGTAGTAATAAATACGACTATTGGAAATTTCATGTAGTCTGGCATTAATGCACTATCTCCGAATAAAGCAGAAGATATTACATCAATATTAAATAATATCGAAACTATCCCAGATACAAAAATAGCGGATACTTCACTCCAGGCATTTATTCTCCACCAAAACCATCTGAGAATAAAAATAAGCCCTGTCCCTGCGCCAAACATCAAAATAAAATCAAATAACTGCAAAGCATTGGTAAGCAGCAATGCCAAAGCAGCAGAGGCTAAAAATAGTAGAACAGTTGCAAATCTACCAACATTAACCAACTGCTTCTCACTAGCATTAGGGTTGATTTGTTGTAAATAGAAATCGTTCACCACATAGGATGCTCCCCAATTCAAATGAGTAGAAATAGTGGACATATAAGCCGCAATTAAAGAAGCCAAAACCAAGCCCAATAATCCTGTTGGTAATTTGGTAAGCATAGCAGAATAAGCCAAATCATGCCCTAATTTATCTTCACTAACAGCCGGAAAAGCATAACTAATACTAGCTATATCTGGAAAAACAACTAATGATGCTAAAGCCACTAAAATCCAAGGCCAAGGACGTAAGGCATAATGCATAATATTAAAAAAGAAAGTTGCTCCAATCGCATGATTCTCGTCTTTTGCCGCCAACATTCTTTGAGCAATATAACCACCACCTCCAGGTTCTGCCCCAGGATACCAAGCACTCCACCACTGCACAGCAAGTGGAATAATCAGTAGCATTATGAGTTGTTCTGTATTTGAGAAATCTGGAAGCATTGATATTTTTCCCATAACATTAGGATGGGTAATTAAAGCCTGAACCCCACCTATTTCTGGAATATTTACTAAATAATATGCAGCTCCAACAGAACCAACCATTGCAACAAAAAAGAGTAAAAAATCAGTATAAACAACACCTTTAAAACCTCCCATTGTGCTAAAAATAACTGTAATTAATCCTGCAATCCCAATTGTTTCAAAAGCAGTTAAACCCAACATAACTTGCCCAATTTTTATAGCGGCTAAAGAGATTCCTCCCATAGCCAGTACATTAAATATCACACCTAAATATAGGGCCCTAAAACCTCTTAAAAATTTAGCAGGTTTTCCTGAATATCTGAGTTCATAGAACTCAATATCAGTATTCACATTGGATTTTCTCCAAAGTTTTGCATAAACAAAAACTGTGAGTAATCCTGTAAGTAAAAACACCCACCATACCCAATTTCCTGCTACACCATTATTTCTTACAATATCAGTTACAAGGTTCGGTGTGTCAGTAGAAAATGTAGTTGCCACCATAGAAAGCCCCAACAACCACCAAGGCATATTTCTTCCTGAAAGAAAAAACTGAGAAGAACTTTCTCCTGATTTTTTTGACACAATTAAACCAATTAATAAAGTAATTAGTAGAAATGAAATAATAATTATCCAATCTAAATTTGCAATTTCCATATGTGAATTTTATTTGAACAAATCTAATGAAATCTTTTACTTAAATAGCTTTACATTTGCCCAATGAAGAATGATAATTTTTACATGCTAGCCAAAACTATGTTTGGCTTAGAGGGAATCTTGGCAGAAGAGTTAAGAAAACTTGGAGCTCAGAATGTAAAACCAATGAATCGTGCTGTAAGTTTTAAAGGTGACAAGGGTTTTATGTATAAGGCAAACCTAAACTTAAGAACGGCTCTTAGAATTTTAAAACCAATTGCATATTTTCAGGCACACAATGAAAAAGAATTGTATCAGAAACTGTGCGAAATTGATTGGCCTGGAATCTTTGATTTAGATTCAACTTTTGCTACGCATGCCACTACTCATTCTGAAGTTTTTACGCATAGTAAATATGCATCATTAGTAATGAAAGATGCAATCGTAGATACTTTTAGAAAAAAGTTTGACAAGCGACCAAATGTTGACCCTGAAATGCCAAACATCAGTATTAATCTTCATATTGCTAAACACACTTGCACAGTATCTCTAGATAGTTCAGGAGATTCTTTGCACAAAAGAGGGTATAAACTAAATGCAGTTACTGCCCCTATGAATGAAGTATTAGCTGCTGGTCTTATATTATTAAGTGACTGGAATAAAATATCCAATTTTCATGATCCAATGTGCGGTTCAGGAACTTTACTAATTGAAGCGGCACTTATTGCCTATAATATTCCTGCGAATATTTTCCGTGAACGCTTTGGATTTGAAGGATGGAAGAATTTTGATGAAGAGCTATTTGAGAAAATAAAAGAAATTTCTCTTGAAAAAGAAACCCATTATTACGGCAAAATAACCGGAAGTGATCATTTCCAAAAAGCTGTAAGAATTAGTAGAGAAAATATTGACAATGCTCTATTCTATGAAAATATCAAAGTAACTAAATCTGACTTTTTTGAAACTGAAATAGCCCCAGAGACTTTTGTAATATTTAACCCTCCTTATGGAGAGAGAATTGATTTAGGAGTAAATGATTTTTATGAAAAAGTAGGAGCCACCTTAAAGCACAAATATCAAGGATGTAGTATTTGGCTAATTTCATCTGACATTGAAAACATGAAATTTATTGGTTTACGCCCAAGCAGAAAGATAAAAGTAATGAACGGTAAACTTGAATGCAGCTTTAGAAAGTTTGAAGTTTATGAAGGTAGTAAGAAAGCCAAAAAACAACAAGGTTAATTTTCAGAGAAATTAGCTAAAAATAAAAAAGCCTGCAATTGCGAGCTTCTCTTTTCCATTATCTGTTAATTACTCTGAAAGAGTTTTAGCGTTTTCAATAGATATTTGCTTGCCATCCAGAAGTGGTTTTACAAAAGCATCATTAAAGCCGGCTGTTTTCACCTCTTGTAATCTTGTATTGGCAGTAGCATAATCGTTATAAGTTCCTGCATGGTATCGGTATAATTTGGAGTTATTGATATTCTCTTTTACAACCTCTCCAATTTTTATCATTTTTGCTAATACATTAGCTGGTACATTTTCTTTATAAACCCCTATTTGCACTACATATTCTACATTTGGCTTTGCCTCTTTTTTCTCCACTTTTGGAGTTGCTACTTTAGAGGTGTTTCTTCTTGGTAACTTCCCATTTACTGCTCTTATTGCAGCATACAAACCAATCTTTTTTCCATCTTTAAATGCCACTACAAATGAACCTTCAAATCCTCTTAAAAGCATCTTATTCTGCTGCTCAACCGCATCTTTATAATTAGTATAAGAACCAGTAAAATACCTTGTAAAACCATCATTAGAGGTAAATGAAATCACATTAGGAACCCCTTTGAAAATATCTTTTGACAACACTACTTTATACGCTCCAATTTGCACTCTGAAAATAATTTTACCTATCGAACTTTTTACTTCCTTTTTTGAATCTTCTTCTTTTAATTCTTCCACCTCATTGGTTTGCTCTGTTGCGGCAACCGTCTCTTCTGTAGTTTCTCCCTCTTTTACTACTTCTTCTTTTTTCGGAACTACTGGTGTAGGAGGTGTAGGACTATAAAGAGTAACCACCCCATTTTCTACCTCTACAATCTCAGTATCGTCCATTCCTTCATTCAGTTCTAATTGGGCTTGTCGGTTTATTGCCTTATCAAAACTACCATAAGAACCAACAGAATAAACAACCATTCCATCATCTTGCAACAAACTTTCCAAATCATCAAAACTCAGAAATTTATTAATCACACTTGCAGGAACATCATCTCTGAATTCTCCAAGCATAACCGCAAATCGCTTACCTTGAATTTTAGTATTGATTGATGGAACATCATTTATAATATTAAAAGCATTTGCTTTTGCAATCAAATAATCATTAATCGATTTGAAATCATCTTTTGAGATTTCATTTTCGTTATACACATTGGCATATTCTCTTGATGCAGCATTGTATTTGCTATACATACTTTTCGATTGTTCATCAGAAAGTTGTACTCCTTTTGCATTTACAATAGCTCCTCTTGGCG
Organism: uncultured Flavobacteriales bacterium; assembly: GCA_913047525.1. The sequence continues at coordinate 5,763 of CAJWUS010000082.1, forward strand.
TATTTGCTTCTTCATCTATGTAATTAGGAATACCATCTTTATCATCATCAATAGGACAGCCATTTGCATCCACATTCACCCCTTCTGGCGTTTCAGGACAATAATCATCAATATCTGCCACCATATCACCATCAGAATCTTCCACATCTAATACCTTAAAATTCACCTCAGCATAGAATCTCTGGTCGGAATATGGTCTTGCTTTTCTTGGCTTTGGCGTAAATAAATCAAAATGAACCGTAAAAGTGGTTACTATAAAATTATCACTTCCACCTTCCTCTACTCCATCAATCATA
>CAJWUS010000083.1 GCA_913047525.1 uncultured Flavobacteriales bacterium
CCGAATAAATAAAAATTTTAAGAAACGAATAAATGGCAGGAAATCACCCCAGTGAATTAAGTCCTAGGCAGAGGATGATTAATATGATGTATTTAGTGCTAACAGCTCTCCTTGCACTTAATGTATCCAAGGAGGTATTGGATTCATTCTTTGAAGTGAATACGGGTATAGTAAGAACTACTAATCAGTTTGACACTAAAAATGATGAGACTTATTTGGCATTTATGCAAGCTGTTGAGCAAAATCCAGTAAAAGCTGGTCCCTGGAAAGATAAAGCATTTCAGATTAAAGAAAAAGCTGGAAAATTACATGCTAATATTCAAAAGCTAAAATACAATCTTGCATTTAAGGTAGATAATGAAGTTTATCTTGGAAAAAAATACAATTCTGAAGGCGATATTATTGAAGAAAATATGGTAGAAGTTCCATTTGATGAGCTCTCAATTCAACAAAAAAACTTGACTATTGCCGACCTAAACAATAAAGAGGATAGAGATGCATCAGGAGAATTGTTAGTAAATTCAGGGGAAGGAATTATCTTGAAACAATCTATTGCTGAATTTCGAGATTTGTTGTTGTTATTAGCTAAGGGAAATGAAGTATTAGAAGAAGCCATTAAAGATGCCTTAAATACTTCTGATAAACAAAAAAAGAAAGGAGAAGGAAAAGAAGCTTGGGAGAGCTATTATTTTAATGACATGCCTTCAGTTGCTGCTTTTACATTGCTCTCCAAAATGCAATCTGATATTAGAAATTCTGAGGCCAATGTAATTGATTTCTTACGACAAGAGATTGATGCGGGATCATTGAAGTTTACTTCAGCTGAAGCCATTCAACTTCCAACTTCTAATTTTGTTCTAAGAGGAGATAGTTTTAAGGCAGAGATTTTTATAGCCGCTAAAGACACCACCCAAGCTCCAGATATTTTTGTAGGAGAATACAATATTACAGAAAGCGGTTATGAAATGGTTGGTGATTATGAAACAGTTTCTGTAAAAAATGGAAAAGGTATTTTTAAAGTAAGAACAACATCTGAGGGATTGAAACAATGGGGAGGATTGATTACCATGAAAACAGATATGGGAACTAAAACGTATCCTTTCAAAGGAAGTTATTTGGTTGCTAATAAAAGTGTTGTGGTTTCTCCTGTAAATATGAATGTCTTTTATTTAGAGGTAGATAATCCTGTTAAAATTTCAGTTCCTGGGTTTGCTGCTGCTGATATTACTGCATCCATGACCAATGGAAATATAAAGGTGACTAAAAAGTCGGCTGGAGAATACACCGCAAGACCAACTAAAAAAGGAAAAGCAACTGTAACTTTATTTACAACTATTGAAGGCAAAAGAACCAGAATGGGCTCTATGGAATTTAGAGTAAAAGAAGTGCCTCCTCCAACACCAAAAATTGGCGGAAAATCGGAAGGGGTAATTGAAAAACAAAGAATGTTAGCAGCAGGCGGAATACAAGCCAAGTTAGAGGATTTCGATTTCAAAGGCGTTCGATATAAGGTTGTTGCTTATTCTTTTACAACTGTTTATAAAGGAGATCAGGTTACAGAAACTGTCAATGGACAAGAATTCACAACAAGAATAAATGCAATTATTAACAATACAAAATCAGGTAATTCTATAACTGTTTCTAATATTATGGCAAGAAGAACAGATGCCAAAGGAACAGCTACTAGATCATTACCTCCACTCGTTTTAAAAATTAAATAACAAAGTCATGAAAAAATTAATCTTACTATTTATTTCGTTCTTGATGATTTCCACTACTGGAAATGCACAAGATATTTTGGATGGCGCTTACGATCGTAAGACAACTTATGAAAATAGAAAAGTGCAACCCTATCCGCATTTAAGACAAGCAGATGTAATGTGGTCTAGAAAAATTTGGCGTGAAATTGATTTGCGTGAAAAAGTAAATCATCCTTTTTATTATCCTGCTATTCAGCCAGGGAATAACCAACCAAATGATAGAAGAAGTTTGATAGATGTAATAATGGATGCAGTAATTGAAGGAAGTATTACTGCCTATGCCAATGCTATTTATGATGATGAGTTTAAGGTAGAAATGACTCAAGAAGAGATTAAAAAGATTGGTGGGGCAAGGGAAGAAATAATGCAGGTGATCGATTGGTCTAGCGACGAAGAAGATGCAATAAAGGACACCCTAATGAAAGTTAATTTTGACCGAACAACTGTAAAAAAATGGAGGATGAAAGAGGAGTGGTATTTCGATAAACAAAGGTCTGTTATGGATGTAAGAATTATTGGGATCTGCCCTTTACAAGAAGGAAAGGATGAGATAACTGGAGAACCAACTGGTGAATTTGCACCTCTATTTTGGGTTTATTTCCCAGAGGCAAGATCAATACTTGCAAATGCTGAGATTTTCAACTTAATGAAGAATGATGCAGAGAGAAGAACATATGATGACATTTTCTGGAAAAGAATGTTCTCCTCCTACATCGTAAAAGAATCAAATGTGATGGATAGAAAGTTAAATGAATACATGATTGGCTTAGATGCTATTTTAAAATCAGAAGAAATAAAAGCAGAACTATTTAATATAGAACACGATTTGTGGGAGTATTAAACCCTGTTTATAAAGCCTATGAAAACCCCTTCTTACCAAGGGGTTTTTTTATACAAGCCATATAGTAAAAATACTATCTTTGCAAGATGAAAATTTTAGTTACAGGAGGGGTAGGTTATATTGGAAGCCATACAGTTCTAGAGCTAATTAAGGAAGGATTTCAGCCAATAATTGTAGATAATCTTTGCAATTCCTCTGTAAGAAATTTAGAGGGAATTAAAACTATTACAGGGGTAAATGTAAAATGGTATAATGTGGATTGTAGTATAGAACAGGAGTTAAATGAAGTTTTTGAGAATGAGCAGGAAATAAATGGAGCAATTCATTTTGCCGCCTACAAATCGGTAGAAGAATCAGTAAGATTGCCAGAAAAATACTATAAAAACAATATTGGCTCATTAGAAGTGTTATTAAATCAAATGATTAAACATAAAGTGAATAATATTATTTTTTCATCCTCTTGCACGGTTTATGGAACTCCTGATCAATTGCCTGTAACGGAAAGTTCTCCTTTTAAAAAGGCAGAATCCCCTTATGGGGAAACAAAGCAAATGTGTGAAAATATTTTACAGAAATCGGATGTTAACAGTATTTCCTTGCGATATTTTAACCCTATTGGCTCTCATAGTTCAAGTTTAATTGGCGATTGTTCGTCAGATAAGCCAGCCAATTTGATTCCAATTATTTGTGAGGTTGCAAAGGGGGTAAGAGAAAAGTTAATTGTAAATGGAGATGATTATAATACTATTGATGGTACTTGTGTTCGCGATTATATTCATGTAGTTGATTTGGCAAAATCGCATGTTTCTGCACTAAAATATTTATTAAAAAACCCTAAAAAAGATGTTTTTAATATTGGCACAGGAAAAGGATTAAGCGTATTAGAGGCAGTTCATTTCTTTGAGAAAGTGAATAAAAAGAAAATAAATTACAGCATTGGTCCCAGAAGAGATGGAGATGTTGAAGAAATTTATTCGGACAATACAAAGGTAGAAAAACTACTAAATTGGAAAGCAGAAATTTCTGTTGAAGCCGCAATGACAGACGCTTGGAATTGGGAGAAAATGAAAGTGAAATGAAAAAAGTATTGATTGTGTTTGGCACAAGACCAGAAGCCATTAAAATGGCTCCAGTTGTAAAAGCATTTATCCAAAGCAATAATTTTGAGACAAAGGTTTGTGTAACTGCACAGCATAGAGAAATGCTCGATCAAGTGTTAGAATTTTTTGATATTACTCCTAATTATGATTTGGATTTGATGAAACCTAATCAGAATTTGTATAATTTAACAGGAGAGATAATTAATGGATTAAAACCTGTTTTAGAAGAATTTAATCCTGATTTTGTATTTGTACATGGAGATACGACTACAACAATGGCGGCAAGTATTGCTGGGTTTTATTCTGGCGCAAAAGTATGTCATGTGGAGGCAGGACTAAGAACTTGTAATAAATACGCCCCTTTCCCAGAGGAAATAAACAGGCAAATTACAGGTAGAATTGCTGATTTTCATTTTGCACCAACTGAGCAATCTAAGCAAAATTTATTGAATGAAAATATTGCAGAAGATGGAATTCAGATTACTGGAAATACAGTGATTGATGCTCTCTTGGATGGCGTAGAAAAAGTAAAAGATATTCAAAGTAAGCAAATTAATATGCTTAAAGATTTAGTGAATCCTGATAAAGATTTAATTTTAGTTACTGGGCATAGAAGAGAGAATCATGGGGAAGGGTTTTTGAATATTTGTAAAGCATTGAAAAAAATTTCAACAGAAAATAATGTGCAAATTATTTATCCAGTTCATCTGAATCCAAACGTACAGGAGCCAGTAAATAAGATTTTATCTGCAGTAGAAAATATAGATTTGATTGAACCACTTCCTTATGAAGCATTCTTGTGGCTAATGGAAAAATCAAAATTAATAATTACAGATAGTGGAGGGGTACAGGAAGAAGCTCCATCACTTGGAAAGCCTGTATTAGTTATGCGAGAAACAACTGAAAGACCAGAGGCAGTAGAAGCCGGAACAGTAATATTGGTAGGAACCAATGTGAAAAAAATTTTTAGTGAAGCAAATGCACTTTTACAAGATGTCGAAAAATACGAGAGTATGAGTAAATTGCACAATCCTTATGGAGATGGGAAGGCAAGTAAGCGAATTGTAGAATTCTTATCAAGCAAATAAAATGACAGATTTAAAAGTAGTAATGATGGGGCTTGGTTATATTGGGTTGCCAACAGCAGCCCTTATTGCAAGCAGAGGAATTAAGGTGCAAGGGATTGATGTAAATCAGTCGGTGGTAGACACAATTAATGAGGGTAAAATCCATATTGTGGAGCCTGCATTGGACGGACTAGTAAAGCATGTAGTTGAAAGGGGGTTGTTAAAGGCAAGTACAACTGTTGAAACGGCTGACGTCTATTTAATTGCCGTACCAACTCCTTTTAAAGGTGATTATGAGCCAGATTTGAAATATGTAGAATCGGCAACAAGAATGATTTTACCAAATTTGAAAGAAGGCAATTTGTTTATCATAGAATCAACAAGCCCTGTAGGAACTACTGATAAAATGACTCAAATTATCTTTGAGAAACGACCAGAACTTAAAGGAAAAATAAATATTGCTTATTGCCCCGAGAGAGTGTTGCCGGGAAAAGTAATTTATGAGCTGGAAAATAACGATAGGGTAATTGGAGGATTAGATGAAAAATCAACAAAGGCTGCTCAAGATTTCTATCGTTATTTTGTGAAAGGAGAATTGCATGCTACTAATGCAAAAACAGCAGAGATGTGTAAGTTGGTGGAAAATTCATCAAGAGATGTGAGTATTGCTTTTGCTAATGAACTCAGTATGATTTGTGATAAAGCAGGAATAAATATTTGGGAACTAATTAATTTGGCTAACAAACATCCTAGAGTAAATATTCTGCAACCAGGCACTGGTGTTGGGGGGCATTGTATTGCTGTTGACCCTTGGTTTATTGTTTCAGATTTTGAAAAAGAAGCGGTAATTATACGAAATGCAAGAGAGATAAATAATTATAAAACAGACTGGGTAATTGAAAAGATAAAATCGACCGCATTACAATTTGAATTGAATAACAACAGAAAACCAATTATTGCACTAATGGGATTGGCGTTTAAGCCAGATATTGATGACCTGAGAGAATCGCCTGCTTTATTGGTTGCAGATACTTTATTAGCTGATGGAAAGTTTAATTTATTATTGGCAGAACCAAATTTAGAAGTGAGTGATAAGTACGACTTAACAGATTATGAAGCGTTAAATGATAAAGCGGATATTGTTGCTTATTTGGTGGCTCACAAAGAGTTTAAAGAACTTAATCTTAATGGTATAAAATTAGATTTCTGTGGAGTTAAAAAG
>CAJWUS010000084.1 GCA_913047525.1 uncultured Flavobacteriales bacterium
ATATTATAGGAAACTCCTGTTGTTCGGTTTATGATAGTAATGCTACCATTGTAACAGATGAAGGAAAAGATGTTGTGCTTTACATTTGGTATGATAATGAATTTGGCTATACAAAACAAGTTATAAGATTAGCAAAACTAATTGCAAAAGTTAGAAGGTTAACTTATTATTAGAATTATATAATGCTCGACACATTAAAAATAAATTACAGAGCATTTATTAGTTATAAATTCTTCAATTCATTATTTACAGGAATTTCTGTTGGAAGTATATTTATTATTTATACTCCTTTATCTCCTTCTGTCTATTCTTTAGGAGGTATTGTTTTGGCAGCTCTCATGCTTGTTGTTGCTATGTTTTATGCTAAGATTCTTAACAATCATTACTTTTTTCGAATCTCCTTATTTGTGGAATTGGTGCTTTTGGTTATGGTTGTTTATTTTCTCCTTTATTCTTATAGTTACCAAACTGCTTTAATGATTTATATAGGATATCAATTGTCTTTTGTATTTGGATCCTATTTGGTAAGGGCAGAAACTTTGGCCCTGAAAAAAGATAGAATTTTAACCTTTGTGGATGTTGCTAAACAAGCAGGATATTTAATTGGCTTGGCTATTTCATTCTTATTTTATAAGGTATTAGAATATCGATTTGGTATTATAGATAATCAGCTCCAAGTATATAACCTCCATTATATACTTGTACTAGTAGAAGTCCTCATTATTTATCTTTTGGTAAAATCTTTTAGTAAAGTTAAAGCAAATCAACCATTCTAGCTTTCTAATTTTTCCTTTAGTTTGTCCATTATTAAAGCTGGAGGCAGACAAGGCTTTTTAGTGACTTTATCTACAAAGACCAAAATCACTTTTCCAACATTTAACAACTCTTTTGCGACATTATAAGTTTCATATTCAAATGTAATTCGTGCTGAAGGAAGCTCCTTAATTGTTGTTCTAATTGTAAGTTCATCATCATAAAGAGCTGCTTTTTTATAATTAATTTCAAAATCTACAACTGGAAGCGCAAATCCACTTTTCTCTAATTCTTTGTAACTCACCCCAAGTGAGCGTAATAATTCCACTCTTCCCACTTCAAAATATTGAGCATAAACGCCATAATACACATATCCCATTTGGTCGGTTTCGCCATATCTCACTCTTATTTTAGTTTCCTTAGAATACATGCTGCAATAATACGCACAATAATTTTAATTTCTTAATATTGTAGCTCAATGAAATTCAAACAATACACTATATATATATTAGCTTCTTTACTAACTGCTTGCACAGTTCAATACAATTTACAATCACATTCTGAAAGTAGTTTTGATGTAAAATCCGCAAGCGATAGTGCAATTGCTGCAATAATTGCCCCATATAAAGCGAGAGTTGATTCTGTGATGGATAAAGTACTTTGTATTTCTGATGTAGAAATGAAAAAAGGGAAACCTGAGAGTTTACTCGGAAATTTTGTTTGTGATTTATGTTTGAAAAGATACTCAGACATTGCAGATATTTGCATAATGAACACAGGAGGATTACGCTCTACACTTCCAAAAGGAAAAATTACAAGAAGGGATATCTTTAAATTAATGCCTTTTGAGAATGAGTTGGTTGTTTTGGAATTGGAAGAAAAAGATTATTTAGAAATGCTTCAATACATTACCAAAAGAGGTGGAGAACCATTTGCTGGAACAAACATTTCAATGGATAAAAACGGAAATGCCATCAGCCAAAGTTTTGATTTGAGCAAAGGAAAGGTTAGGATTTTAACTTCTGACTACTTAGCAAATGGAGGCGATAAAATGAGTTTCTTTCAAGGGAAAGAACAAAATCTAGTTGGCGAAAAACTTAGAGATGCAATTTTAAATTATTGTATTTCAAAAGATACTATTTCCTCAAAATTAGATAATAGGTTAATTATAGTAGAATGAAAAGTAGAAGAAATTTTATAAAGCACGTAGGATTAGGTGCATTAGGAATGAGTATAATTCCTAATGAACTGTTTGCAAATTCTGATTTAATAAAACTTACTATTCTGCACACTAATGATATGCACAGTCACATTCAGCCATTTACAAGTGGAAGAAATAAAGGGCTTGGTGGTATGGCACAAAGGGCAACACTTATTAAAAAAATACGACAAGAAAACGAGCATGTTTTACTTTTGGATGCTGGCGATATTTTTCAAGGAACCCCTTATTTTAATATGTATGGTGGAGAGTTGGAACTGAAACTGATGAGCGAAATGCAGTATGATGCAGCCACCATTGGTAATCATGACTTTGATAACGGACTAAGTGGTTTACATAAGCAACTATCTCACGCAAAATTCCCGTTTTTGTGCGCTAATTACGACTTTTCTGATACGCTTTTAAATGGACAATTTGAGCCCTATAAAGTGTTCCAAAAAGCCGGTCTAAAAATTGGTGTTTTTGGCATAGGAATTCAGCTGAAAGGACTGGTTCCTAAAGCATTATATGGTAATACTATATATGCCAATCCTGTGGAAAAGAGCAATTATTACGCCAATCATCTGAAAAACGAATTAGACTGTGATTTAGTAATTTGTTTGTCGCATTTAGGTTATAAATATAAGAGTGGGAGAATATCAGATTACATCCTTTCAGGGCAAACAAAAAACATTGATTTAATTATTGGTGGGCACACACATACTTTTTTAAATACACCCGTTACTAAAATTAATAGCGAGCGAAAACAGCTGTTAATTGCACAAGTAGGTTGGGCTGGCATTAAAGTCGGGCAAATAGACTACTTTTTCAGTCAAAAAAAAGTTATAAAAAACTCTTTTGGAGCCTCAATTTATGTAAATAATGAGAAAAAATGGAGCTAAAAGAATCTTTTTTTTTGTACTCTAAACTGATAATTTTTGAATAAGTTAAAAAAAAATAAAGTCAGTGCTGAAAAACTTTTTTTATAACAAAATTGTTTTAATATTTGCTTCACAATTTGTCGCAGGACAGATTTTACGACTTGAATAAAAACTCAAAACAGAAAACTAAAACCACTAGGAAATGACAAAACGGTCTTGTGAGGAAATATGGGAAAAATGCTTGACAGTCATACAAGACAATGTGAGTTATCAAAATTTTAAGATGTGGTTTAAGCCAATCGTACCAGTTGCAGTTAAGGACAATATACTCACTATTCAAGTTCCAAGTCAATTTTTTTATGAGTGGCTCGAGCAACATTATATTACGCTCATAAAAAAAACAATCAAGAAAGAATTAGGAAAAGAAGGAAAGTTAGAATACCATATCATTATTGAGAACTCCACTGGTTCTAAACCCTATATTACAAAGATTCCAAGTAGTAATAGTAATACTCTGAAAAATAATCTGGTTAGCATGCCGATTAATTTAAACGAAACTTCCATAAGAAATCCTTTTATTATTCCAGGGCTTCAGAAAATAAATATTGATCCTCAGCTAAATCCTTCTTACACACTTGATTTGTTTGTGGAAGGAGAATGTAACCGATTGGCTCGTTCAGCTGCTTATGCTGTGGCGCAAAGCCCAAGCGGAACATCTTTTAATCCACTACTTATTTATGGTAAGGGAGGATTAGGAAAAACACATTTGGCCAATGCAAGCGGTATTGAATTTAAAAAACAATTCCCTGATAAAACGGTTCTTTATGTTTCAGCTGATAAATTCCAAACTCAATTTGTAGATGCTATAATGGATAATAAGAAAAATGATTTTGTTCATTTTTACCAATCTATTGATGTATTAATTATTGATGATGTTCAGTTTTTCTGTGGAAAGGAAAAAACCCAAGATGTATTTTTTCATATCTTTAATCACCTGCATCAAAACGGCAAACAACTTATCTTAACCTCTGACAAAGCTCCTGTGGATATGGTGGATATGGAACAAAGATTACTATCTAGATTTAAGTGGGGATTATCTGCTGATTTACAAATTCCTGATTTAGAGACTCGCCTGGCAATTTTAAAAAAGAAACTCCATAATGATGGCATTGAAATGCCTTATGAAGTGATTGAATATATTGCTTATTCTATTACAACCAATGTGCGTGAATTAGAGGGTGCGCTTATTTCCCTTTTGGCACAATCCTCTTTAAACAAAAAAGAAATCACAATTGATTTGGCAAAAAACATGCTCGATAAATTCGTGAAAAACACCGTCCGTGAAGTTTCAATTGACTACATACAAAAAGTAGTTTGCGATTATTTTGATATCCCTATCGATATTATGAAATCGAAAACTCGAAAAAGAGAAATTGTACAATGCCGACAATTAGCCATGTTCTTTTCCAAGCAAATGACAAAAAGTTCTTTAGCAGTGATTGGCAAACATTGCGGAAACAAAGACCATGCCACTGTGTTGCACGCTTGTAAAACGGTAAATAATTTGGCCGATACCGATAAGCAATTCAAAGGGTATATTATCGATATTGAAAAGAAACTCTCTTTAGCTTAACCACTAAATCATGAGCAAAATTTTAATGGTTTGCTTAGGTAATATTTGCCGTTCACCATTAGCGGAAGGTATATTAAAAGCTAGAACAAATCATTTAGATGTTGTGGTAGATTCAGCAGGAACAGCCGCCTATCATGTTGGGGAACAGCCCGATATTCGTTCCATTGAAATTGCTAATAAATATGGTATTGATTTAACTTCTCAAAGAGCAAGACAATTTTCGATTAATGACTTTGATGAATTTGACAAAATCTATGCAATGGACACAAGCAATTATGCTAATATCATTGCATTAGCTAGAGATAAATCAGATAGAGATAAGGTCGATATGATACTTAATGAAAGTAATCCGAAATCTTTTAAATCAGTACCAGATCCTTATTATGGTGGTCCTAATGGCTTCCAAGATGTGCACAAAATGTTGGATGATGCTTGTAATAAAATAATGGAAAACCTTGAAAAAATATAAGCAACATCTCATTTCCGCCTTGTTCAAAGAATATTAGGCTTATTAAGAATAAAAAAAGATATTTCCAAGCCTACTATCTTCATGATAAGACAATTTACATTATCAATTATCTAAAGATAAACAAAAACAGAAAAGCTGGCTTTTTTTATTTAGGGTTTAATGATTATGTCCCTTATGAGGGTCTTCTTTATCTTTAACAGAAGCAGCTTTTATTTCTAACAATTCTACCTCAAATATTAAAGTGGCATCTGCCCCTATTCCTGCTTGGGGTATACCTCTTTCACCATAAGCTAAATTAGAAGGAATAATAAATGTCCATTTATCACCAATCACCATTAATTGAACTCCTTCTGTCCATCCAGGAATAACCTTGTTAAGCGGAAATGTAGTTGGCTCTCCTCTTTCTACTGAACTATCAAACACCTTGCCATTGGTAAGCTTCCCTGTATAATGAACTGTTACAGTACTTTCAGCAGTCGGATGTACTTTACCACTTCCTTTATTGATTACTTTATAAGCCAATCCGCTAGCTGTAACGGTTGCTCCTTCAGTAAGTTTTTTCATTTCTTTAGCTGATTCTGCAGCTTTTTCAGCTTCATCTTTTTTTATTTTCTCCAATGCAGAGCTAAAAGTTCTTTTAGCATCAAAGTTTTTTGCAGAACTACCTTTTTTGATGATAGTAACCGATTCCAAAACATCA